>DATIRH010000213.1:0-1975 GCA_035469845.1 Proteiniclasticum sp.
AAGGACTTTACCACGCGAACGCCAGAAATGGAGTCTTCTAGTCCTGCATTGATATCAGAAAGTTTTTCTCTCATCTGTCTGAAAGTCCTTCTGAGTTTACTGTTGTAGAAAACTGCGAATAATACCAGGAATGGAACAATGGAAAATACAATCAACGTAAGCTTCACGTTCACGCCTAGAAGAAGCAGGAAAGATCCGATCAGCATGAGTCCGGAGATAAAGATATCTTCCGGTCCATGATGGGCCAGCTCTGAGATTTCATTAAGATCGTTCACAAGCCTCGACATGATGTGTCCTGTCTTTGTTTCATCATAATACTTGAACGATAATTTCTGGAGATGATGGAACATATCCTTTCTCATGTCATATTCCATCCTTACTCCGAGTAAGTGTCCATAGTACCCTACTATATAATCAAGAAAAAATCTCAGTATATATAGAAAGAAGAGCGCAATGGCAATTTTTACAAGAAGCTCCATATTGTTATCAGGAATGATATCGTTGATAAACACTCTGGTCACCTGTGGAAAGATTAGGTCTGTTGCAGCCACCAGCGTAGCCGCAAACATATCTAGGAAAAACAGCCATTTGTGTGGCTTGTAGTATTCTATAAATTGTCTGACCATTTCATCACCTTCATTTCTTTTCATTTTAAAGACATCTTACATTATATCAAACCAGATATTTATTTGTGAGAAAAAGAAAAAAACTGTTCTGGTTTTCGGCATATCTCCACTTTACAATCATTTAACTCAGGTTTGATCATGAAAAATTAAAAAATATAACATCATTATAAAAATACTAGTATAATGGAGTTATCAGAAACTGGGGGTAACCCCTTGAAAATGGAGGGCTATCATGCTTATTTATGCACACAGAGGAAACTCCTCTGTTTATCCGGAAAATACCATGTCTGCTTTCAGATCCGCAATTGATCTAGGGGTTCATGGTATCGAAACAGATGTACATTTGACGAAAGATGGAGAACTTGTCATTACCCACGATGAAGAGATCAGTCGTGTTTCCGACGGGAAAGGAATGATAAAGGATCTTACCTATAAAGAACTTCTCGCTTTTGACTTCGGGTCCTGGAAAGGAGAAGAGTATAAAGGTGAAAAGATAGTAAAGCTCACTCAGCTTCTTGATCTTCTGGAGAATCAGGAAATTATGCTCAATATTGAAATCAAAATGGGATTTCTACTGTATCCAGGTATCGAAGAAAAACTCCTGGAAGTACTCACAGAAAGAGGATTTCTCCACCGCATCATCTTTTCCAGTTTCAATCATTACTCTCTTGCAAAGCTAAAGAGCCTTAATCCTGATGCATTGGTGGCACCACTTTACCAGTCAGGTCTTTATGAACCATATAACTATGCCCTGACTTTTGGTGCCAGCTTCATTCATCCTTATTATATGGCCATGGACCGCTCCATTGTGGAAGAGTCTCACAAGAAAAATATCAAAGTCAATTTATGGACCGTGAATGATACGGATAAAGTCTCTTATTATAAAGACCTTGGAATCGACGGTCTGATCACGGATTACCCTGAAGAATTATTAACTAAACTTAAGGAGTTGTAAAAGTTATGGAAAATAAAGCTGTACAAGGTATTGAAAATAAACTGAATTACAAAAAGACCTTCATCCTTGGTTTCGGATTTTTCGCCATCAGCATCACCTGGAGTGTCTATAATGCTTTTATGCCACTTCTACTAGGAAATTATCTCAAGAGCGCAGCACTCATCGGTTTCATCATGACCATAGACAACTATCTGGCCTTATTCATTCAGCCCACTGTGGGATTTTATTCCGACAAGATCAATACCCGTTTTGGACGAAGAATGCCTTTTATCATGATTGGTATGCCCCTGGCAGCCCTATTCATGTTTATCATTCCAAATACCAGCTCGCTTTTCTCACTGATCTTCGCACTTTTATTCATGAACCTGTCCATGAGCATCTACCGATCACCGGT
>DATIRH010000214.1:0-3714 GCA_035469845.1 Proteiniclasticum sp.
AGGCTCTGCTTCCATTTCAATCATTTTATGTACAAGCTCTGGCGTCTCACGCCAAGGAATCCTGGAGCAGTCATTTCCGCTGTCGCTGAAATGACCGAATCTTTTCAAGAATAACTGGATGTCCTCATGGAGGCGTTCACTCTCATATTCACTCAGATGAGCATCCGGCAGTCCATATTTCTTTTTCAGCTGAGCAAGATGATAATGGGGACTATATTCATTGGCTGCTTCCTCTACTCCTTTAAGCTCCAGGTCTCTTATATCATAGTCATGTTTCTTCAAAAAACCTGCCAGCATTCTGTAGTACATCATCATCTCCATGGGAAGGATAATATTGAAGTAAGCCACTGCTTCTGTTTCCAGAGCAATTTTTCTCGCAATCCTCAGATCTTCTTCCTTGCTTCTACTTTCATCCACTTCTCTCTGGATATATTCATAGACTCCGCGTTTATAAGGTTCAATCAGTTTGTATCTTTTTTCCGCTGTAAGAAAGCTTCTTGTGAGTGATAAAAGACTAGGCACTCTGCCCATGATTTTCATGCCAGGCTTGATGTGGGGCTTCAGAGGCCCATCCTCTTCCATACCCAGAAGAACCTCTAGTCCCTCATAAGGAATGCCTATGCTTTCGAAGACCTGCCCGAACAAGGCCATGTTGAAGTAAGCTCTGCCAAAGTAGTATCCCGTAAGAGTTTCTGGCTCTATGGAGGTATCTCCAGTGAGTTTCACAAGGATTTCAGTCCAGATCTTATTGATCATGGTCGTATTCACCGACCATACCAGAGGCTTGATGATTCCCGGCAGCATTTCTTTCGTGATCCGATTGGAATAGATGGGGATATCCAGCTGCGTAATGGGACGAATCTGCAGAAAGTACAGATTTTCTCCATCGTAAGCCCATTCAAGATCCACTGGTTTCCCATAAGCTTTTGCGATGGCATGGGCTTTTAGAGCAAGCTCTTTTGCTAGGGTTTCCTGAATAATTCCTTCGCCGTGTTTCTCCATCCAGTTGCCCCATTTTGACACCCACCTTTCAGGACTTCTCATCGCTTGAACCTGTTCATCCCCGTTCCCCTCCCCAGCTTCTATGATGATTTCAGATAAACCGGTGATGGGATTTTTCGAAAAAATAACCCCTGAGGATCTGGCGTCCACCATTTCCTGGATGATCACCGCCATAAGAATGGACTGGGTATCCAGATTATTTGTTTTGCAGTAGGTCGTGAGCTTTTCTTCCCCCATAGACTGCCATACTTTCAGGATAGCGCCGATTATTTCTTCTTCTCCTTGGATACCAAGATAGCTCTGAAAAAGTCCAGCACAAGAAAACTCATTATGGTCCTCCAAGGAGGCTGATGAGCGGACAGCATAGGTCCTGTCAGGATGAATACGGCTCTTGAGTTCGCTTCTGATCTGGTCCATTACAGACTGTTCACCAGCATTATAATCGCTCATCGCATCCCAGCTCAGAACATAACCCTTTGGAACCGGGTATTTTTTGCTGATCAGAAACCGGAGGTTACTTGACTTGCTGCCCCCTTTGATTCCTATGGCAGAATCCTCAAGGGCATACAGATATTTTTTACGCATTGAAATCCCTCATTTATTTTATATTCCACCTTAACAATAATGGTCGTATTCAGAATAATATGATTAAATTAATTATTTATCTTTTGTTCGACATAATAAGCTCATATTCTATAATTGTATTATAATACCAATAAGATATTCCTACTACAATGGATGATAATTTTGACAGAATATTCATAACTTTTCTAAACTATCCATGATATGCGAAAAAATAACAAGGCTTCCGCTAAAATTAAAAGCGAAAGCCTTGTTATTTATTCTATTTTTAATAATGGACATCGATGGAGGCGCGACTGGTCTTAAGCTCAATAAAATCGATCTTATCTTTCTGCATGAGAACTTCCACTCTGCCATCCAGAGATTCCTTGATCTTCGCCTTCATTTCTCCATTGTCTGGCGACACTAAGGCTAAAGGATGGGCCTGCTTGGCTTTGATGACCACCCTGAACTTCCCTTTCCTGATGATGGCTGTAAAAGAGTCCTTACTTACTTTAAAGTGAATCATCCTGCTTCCTTCAATGCTTGAAAACCGATATTCTTTTCCTTCATGTTGAATCACCAGAAAGAATCCTTTGGCATGCTTGCCTAGAACAGGTACAGTGGCATAACTGAAGACCACAGAGCTCTCTTTCCAGTCATTGGCCTGAATCCAGACATACTCTCTTGGAAAACCTGTGCCCCAGTCTTTCTCCACATAGCCGTAAGCCTCATTGATCTCATAGGCTTTCTCTCCAATCTCGAGACTTCCGTTCACCTGATGATTCATGCTGATGATGGAATGATTGCACTCATTGGGAAACCTAGTGAGCCAGCCCATGATATTGGGTTTAAGGAACGATTTTCTGATAGGCGTGAACTCACTGAACCCGAACGCGCCTTTTACAGAAATTCCATCCATCATGAAGTCCAGCACTACACCTTCTTCTGACAGGCTGTTCTTTCCGATGTGAAGGACAAAGGGATCCTTCTCCCAGGACAGCTCCTCCATGGGATATCTGATATAGGATGTCTTCTGATCTAAGCTGCTGGTGAACTGTATAAAGGCATGCCTTGATTCTTCATGGGTCGAATATCCCCAGATCACTGAAAAGATCAGATCATTCTTATAATCATCCACTTTACAGAACCAGCCCTCAAAAGCCGCTTCTTTGTCCAGTCCTACCATAATTCCTAACTGATTCATAGAAAACCTCATTTCATTATCTTTATTAATAATTACCTTATTATCTCATGATTCCGCCATCAGCGCATGAAATTTTTTATGCTTTATTATAATAGAATCTGCATCAGGATTACAGCGACAGGTCCACATACAGGGCAGCTCTTGGACTATTTTCTTATTTTTAAAAATTGAAATACGGGCACGAATATGACGAAATGAATTCAAAAATCTTAAACCATTCTACACTTGAACTTAAGAAATGTATGATATCCTTTACCATGTACAGCAAAACTCAAACAGAAATTCGTATAAGAAAAGGAGCACTGAATTATGATAAAAACAAAAACCAATAAAAGACAGAAGCTAAGCTATCTACTCGCCATGATGCTGGTTATGGTTCTCGTAGCCGCACCTATCGCCGAGAAAAAGGCGTTCGCATCTGAAATCACACAACCTGTTTTCGCATATGGTGAAAGCCTCACCGATGAAGAAAAGCTAAGAACTGCAGATCTTCTTGATACAGGTGATGACGTTAAGGAAATAGAAGTAAAAATTAATGAACTGAACGGAATTCTCCATAACAGCTATTCCTATAACCAGGTTTATTCCTCTGTTTATCTGGAACCTTCCGACACAGACGAGGGTGTCAGTGTTGAAATCATCACACCTGAAACCATCACTAAAATCACCAAAGCCCAGTACCAGAATGCTGCAATTACAGCAGGTGCTGTGAATCTTAACATCAGAATCGCATCTGTAAAAGCCGTAGACGGATCCGGTGCATTAGCCGGCGTTTACAAGGCATTCAGTGATGCCAATGCTGAACTTCCTGAAGAAAACATCGTTGTAGCCCAGGAAGAACTGGAAGAAACCTCCGATATCAGTGAAGAGAACGAAGGCAAGGAAGGATATTCAGATGAGCTTCTCAATGCCGCCATCGCTGAAATCAAAGCTCAGATCCAGAA
>DATIRH010000215.1:0-2329 GCA_035469845.1 Proteiniclasticum sp.
CGTCATCAATGACTTTAGTGATCAATTCCTCGTCCATTGAATAAGCTTCAGGAATAGGATTGACAATAAGCGCTCCACCCTTTAGACCAAGATTCCATTTCATTTTCAGCACTTTGGCCATTTCTTTGGGTTCATCAATTCTGTAATCCACCTTGAACCCGCTCTTTCTTGTGTAGAATGCTGGAAGTTCATCAGTACCATACCCATATACAGGCACTCCCTTTGTTTCCAGGTATTCCAGCGTAAGGCCGATATCCAGAATCGATTTGGCTCCTGCACAGACAACAGCCACATCAGTTCCTGCAAGCTCCTCAAGATCCGCAGAGACGTCCATGGTGGTTTCTGCGCCTCTATGTACTCCTCCGATTCCGCCTGTAGCAAAGATCCTGATTCCAGCCATCTCCGCTATGATCATCGTTGATGCTACCGTAGTAGCTCCATCAAGCTTCTCTGCTACGATATAAGGAATGTCTCTTCTAGACACCTTTGCAACTCCTGATGTTTTACCCATATAGTCAATCTCATCTTCTGTAAGTCCGGCTTTCAGTACCCCACCAATGATTCCGATTGTTGCAGGTACAGCACCATTCTCCCTGATGATTCTTTCCACTTCTAACGCTGTTTCGACATTCTTAGGATAAGGCATTCCGTGAGAAATGATTGTTGACTCTAAAGCGACCACAGGTTTCCCTGTTTCCAGCGCTTCCTTTACTTCTTGACTTGTTACTACATACTGATTCATATTATTTTTCCTCCAAATTTTTCATAGTTTCTTCTATTTTTTCTACTGACATTTCAGGGTTGATCGTTGAATAGGAACTCATGGCTAATATCGATGCGGCCATCGAAAATTTAACTTTTTTCTCAATACTCATATGTTGAAGCTCTCCGTGGACAAGCGCTGCCTGAAAAGCATCTCCCGCACCTGTCGCATTTTTAGGAACAATTTTCTTTGCTTTCACAAGTCCGCTGTTTTCTCCATCGCTATAGAATACGCCTTCTTCACCAAGTGTGATAAATACATTGACGACGCCCCGACCATGAAAATACTTTGCCGCTTTTTGAAGATCCGATATCCCCGAAATCTTCATTCCCGACAACGCTTCTGCTTCGATTCTATTGGGTTTGATGGTATGAAAATAACCAATGATCTTTTTCGCTCTCAGTGCCTTCGTATGGGATACAGTGTCCAGGAAAAGAATGTTGTCCTTGAAAAGCTGAACGGCATAATAAAGCACCTCTTCTTCAAGGTTGGTATCAAAAACAATGACTTTACTCTTTGAAATAATCTGCTTGTTATCCTCAATATATTTCCTGTCGAGCTTCTTGAAGATATTCATGGATGCGATTGCCACATCCATATCATTTTCTCTATTCAGCACAGCCAAGTAAGTACCTGTTCCAGAATCCACCACTTTTTTCACATGACTCATATCGATTCCTGATGCAACAGATTCAGTTATGATTTTCTCACCATGAACATCATCTCCGACCACCGTGAACATTTTTGTGTTGTTTCCCAGTTTAGCCAGATTTTCAGCAATATTTCTGCCTACTCCACCAATAGACACATTGACTTCCCCCGGATTTGAGTCCGCTCTTCTCAGATCTTCGAACGGGTACCCTACTATATCCACATTGGCACCACCGATGACTGAAATATGGTCTCTTTCGTCAATCACATATCCTCTTCCACGGATGATCCCCTTTTTAATAAGATTTGTGATATGAACCGCTACAGAAGATCGCGTGATTTTCAGAAGATCTGCTATTTCCTGCTGAGACACGAAAGGATTACTTTTTAAAATCTCAATGATCTCAAGTTCTCTCTGCGTTATGATAATCACCTCTTTCATTAAGCAAATGCTTATTAAGTTAACTTATGCTTATATTATAACCAGGAATACCCTAGATTTCAATAGTATTACGAGAAAATCCCCATAAAAAAATAACCATGGCAGAAGCCATGGTCATTTATCTGTTCAGATCAATCAGCAGCTGGTTGTAGTCTTCATAGAGCTTTTCAAGATCAGATTTCGAGTCCGATGTCAGTTCACCGGAAATGGTATCCACTATATTATTCTCTACATTTCTGAGCGTAATCAGCGTCTCATATTTCGAGGTAAATGTTTCCGGTGCATTCATCAGCTCGTCCACCAGCATATTCAGCGTAGAACTGTTTGATTTCAGTTCATTCACTTTTGACACATCCAGTACCGTATTGACAATTTTATTAAATACATCTCCCAGACCCAGTCCCTTGGCAAATCTATTGATTCTTAAAGTTGACAGGCTCTTGATGTTCTCACTTATGATTTCACCCTGGTCC
>DATIRH010000216.1:0-2166 GCA_035469845.1 Proteiniclasticum sp.
TGATGCAAATGATCCCATCGCCATCAGCTACAATAAAATTTTCGGAGACCTTTTCAAGGATCTGGATGAGATGCCTCAAGCGCTGAGAGATCATATCAAATATCCAGAAGATCTTTTTGCTATGCAGACATCAGTCCTTGAGCAGTATCATGTGACAGATCCCGGTATTTTCTATAATGGAGAAGACGTCTGGGAAAAATCAAAAGTGACCACGACAAATACCGAAGAAAAAGCCCCACAGGAACCCTATTCACTCTTCACTTCATTTGGAGATGAGGAGGAGCTTGAACTGGTATTTACAGAGTACTATACAATCAAGGGAAAAGAGAATATGGTAGCCATTGTTAATGTGAGAATGGAAGGGGATCATTACGGGCAGCTTGTCGAATATAAATTTCCACCGCAGAAGACCGTTTCAAGTCCTTACCTATTCAGAAACAAGCTGAATCAGGATCCGGAGATTTCAAAAGAGCTCTCTCTCCTTGACAGTGGTGGATCAGGTGTAGAATTCGGAGATATGGTCATTGCACCCATCGAGAACAGTCTCCTTTATGTAGTACCGATTTACCTCGTGGCTGAAGGAGAAAATTCCATTCCTGAAATCAAGAGATATGTCCTTTCAAATGATGATAAAATTGTCATAGGAGATACGTTCATGAGTACCCTGGGATTACTCTTCGACTTCACAGTAGGTGAAGAGCAACAGGGTCCAGGAGGCGTAGTGGAGGAAAGGCTAGCGAGAGAAGCAAATGACCTGTTCGATCAGGCAACAGAAGCGCAAAGAGCGGGAGACTGGGCAGAATATGGAAGACTCATGGATGAGCTCAAGAGCGTTCTGGAGTCCATGTTTGATCAGCAGGAGTAGGAGGATATAAGATGGACTATGATGTAATCATACTTGGAGGCGGACTCATCGGCTGCTCCATGGCATATGAATTATGCAAGTATAATTTAAATATCGGGGTGATCGAGAAGAATTTCGATATAGCTGAAGATGTGGCGCTGTTCAACTCTTCACTGATTCTGGATGGAAAGGATATTGAAGAGGACCGGGTTTTTGAACTGATCAGAAGAAGCAATCAGAAACTTGATGCCCTGTCGGAGGAACTGGACGTTTTCTATGAAAAAGTCCCTTCCTTCACCGTCTATCCCAGCCAGCAGGAAGCAGAGCGAATCTATAAAAGAGCTGTAGAAAGAAAAATAGAAGGCGTCTCTCTTTTAAAGTCTGAAGAAGCCAATAAAATGAATCATAATATCAAGCCCCATGAAGGATATGTGATCTATTCCATGAATACCGGCGTCATCTCTCCTTATGATTACGCTACAGCCATGGCTGAAATCGCCTATGATAATGGAGTCAGTTTCAGAGTGGAAGAAGAGGTGCTTGATATTCAGGATCTTCCTCTTGGAGGAATCAAAGTGACAACCAACAAAAACCGTTATACGGCAAGAGTGGTTGTGAGGACTACTTTCCGAGATAAATACACCATCAAGAAAGATACGGAAGCCATTGGTGGAGCTGGTATCATCGAGAATATGCTGATTGAGAAAGATTTCAACAATGAAGTGAAGCATATCATCAAGGAATATAAAGATAACGGCGAAGTCATCACGCTTGTTACCACATCAACCAATAAACTTCTGGCAAGTCTTCAGACGAAATCCTCCAAGGAGTTTTCGCAGATGAAGAAGGAAGTGGAAAGTGTCATTGGACCATTTCCTCCAGAAAGAGTGGATATCATGAATGAGAACCGCTACTGGACAGAACCCATCATGATCGATGCAGAGTATGAAAAGGATGGATACATCCATATCCAGGTCAAGAATTATGCAGTGGACAATGTTTTCTCCGCACTGACAAGTGATGCGGTGGAGCTCGTTTTAAAGCAGTTTAAAGCCACTTCCAATAATGATTTTAAAGTAAAGAGAAGAGAGTATTACCGTTTCAGAGAAATGAGTGATGCCGAGAGAAATGAGATCATAAAGATTGATCCGAGGTATGGAAAGATGGTCTGTCTTTGTTCCAATGTCACAGAAGGTGAGATTGTCGATTCCATCAGAAGACCCATGGGCGCGAGAACAGTTGAAGGTGTCAGACGAAGAACCGGAACCATTTTCGGCAGGTGTCAAGGTTCCTACTGCTTGACAAAAGTCATCAGTATCCTC
>DATIRH010000217.1:0-2304 GCA_035469845.1 Proteiniclasticum sp.
TTCCTTCGAAGATGCAATCAGGATTGCTATCTCAGTGGGTGGTGACAGCGATACGTTGGCAGCCATCACTGGTGCGATAGCTGACGGCTATTATGGCGTTCCCTCCTGGATCAGAGAAAAAGCATTATCTTACCTGGATGATGAACTTCTTGCAATCTACAATGACTGGCAGATGTTCTTAGGGCAGGATGCTGAAGTTTCCAGGTTTCATGTATTGACGAAGTATATCGGTATTTTTTCTGAGCTTGCGTCCTATGTGGAGTTCATCAGTGAACCAGAAGGCGATGACAGCCTTTCATCTCCATTTCAGATGTCCTATTCAGATTTAAAAGACATCACAAAACTGTTTGCCGAAGAATTCCTTCAGTTTCTGGAGAGTCGCCTGGAATATCAGCTGACAAGCTCAGGCTCCATTTCTTTAAGCAGTATGCATTCATGGGAACATAATTCTTTCAAGTATACTTTCTCTGATGCATTGAATGAAGATCAGATTCTGTCATTACTTCTGGACGCTGTAAAAGCCCATAAAACAGATAAACATCACCTTGTTGATATGATAAAGGATGGCTCTTTACTTAAGCTCCTGAAAAAACTTAAGACTTTAGAAAGTAAGAACCTCCCTAAAACAGTGGAAGAAGTCTATTTAACAATGGGTGGATATTTTGGAGGTACTGAAGTCCACCACATAAAATTTGAGGGTGATTCTGCACTACTTGCAAATACTTTATGGCAGGATTCGCCCATTGAAAATCAATATTCATCAGAAGATGCAAAACCACTTCTCGATCAGTTTAAAAAGCTTCATCTGGATTACTGGAAAAATGAATATATTGATTCATCCATCTTAGATGGCACACATTGGGAACTGGCAGTGAAATACAAAGAGAATCGAGGAACCCTATGGAGTGGTATCAATTCCTATCCACCTGACTGGAATAATCTGCTTACCTTTTTCGGCATTGAACCTGACCGCGATGAAGAAGATGTCGAGGATGAAAATATCGAGGATACAATTGTTCATGAATAATCTCGATTTATAAAGCTTTAGCCTATTCATCCAAAATAGATGAATAGGCTAAAATTACGTATTACGCCAAAAAA
Source organism: Proteiniclasticum sp. (assembly GCA_035469845.1). GTDB lineage: Bacteria > Bacillota > Clostridia > Clostridiales > Clostridiaceae > Proteiniclasticum. Next base: position 1,102 of record DATIRH010000217.1, read on the forward strand.
TTTTCAATATTTAGCTACGGATACTTAATACTTACTTCACATTGAAATATTATTCTAAATCCAATAATGATAAGGATGTGAAAAATATGGCACTGGAAGTATATCTTTACTTTGATGGAAATGCTCGAGAAGCTGTAGAATTCTACTCTAAGGTGTTTGATACTCCGCTGAATGAAATTGCTACCTACGCTGACATGCCAACTGACACAGACATGGCTATCCCTGAAAATGCTGGCGATCTGATAATGAATACCTATCTTATGATTCACGGAACATCTGTGATGTTTTCTGATGTATATCAGGAAATGGGTATGGATACTCTTTCTGTCGGAAATAATGTGGCGCTAGTCGTTTCAGATCCGAGTGAAGTTGTAATCAGAAATCTATTTGACCAGCTCAAAAAAGGTGGAAGTGTCACTACTGAACTGGAAAAAACTTTCTGGAGTCCACTCTATGGAAGAGTGTGTGACAAGTTTGGGATTTACTGGGAAATCATGGTTTATGATAGCGCAGCAAACACTTGATAAAATGAAAAATACACCTATTTAAGTGTCATAATGATACTTATGTCTTCTTCTACTAAACTTGAAATATCTCTCAAAAGCTTCTGGTGAGCTACTTGCACTCATTCAACTGAATGATATGATCTGCTTGCCATTTGCACTGTAGAATCTGTTCGTAATGAAGTTGAGAGAGATCATCTCAAGATTCAATAAACTAATACGACAAAAAAATACTAGCCTATCCATTCAAAACTGATGGATAGGCTAGTATTCTGTAAACTCTAACGACTCATTTCGGATATCCTTCATTACAGCTTTCATAATTTCTTCTTCGAAAGCACTGTCTTTAACCATCTGATTAATGGTGCATTCCCAGACAACCAGAACTTTGTATCCTTCTTCTTTGAGCTTCTCATAGACCCTTTTGTCTCTTTCTACATTCCTTCTGAATTTATTCTCCCAGAATTCCGTGTTGGATTTAGGTGTCGTTGCATATCTGCACTCCTTATGTCTATGCCAGAAGCATCCATTGATGAACAGGACAGTCTTATATTTACCAAGAAACAGATCAGGCGTTCCTGAAAGTAGTTTGTAATTGATTCTATAACGAAAACCTGCATGATACAAAAGCCCTCTAATATACTTTTCAGGCTTCGTGTTCTTCCCTCTGATTCTCGACATATTTCTGCTTCTTGCCTCC
>DATIRH010000218.1:0-2772 GCA_035469845.1 Proteiniclasticum sp.
TTTATAATGCAAAGAAGATATACATACAATGCTATTTTATTGGATCAGTATCGACATGACCGGAACGGCTAGGGTCCTTATCTATCACAATACTCCCTTTTATTCTGGTCAGATCATAGCAAGGCATCTTCACAGACATAGAAAAAGGCAGCCTGATTAAGGACTGCCCTTTTCACCTCTAAACATCATGGTAATTATATTATCAGTTATTCTGAGTTTCTTCTCTATTGTAGATGATTGTACAGCTTTTTCCGATGAGGGCATCTGTGGCTTTTTCCAGAGATCCTATGATGGCTTTTCTGTTCTTTCCGGATTCCGCAAACTGTATTCCTGTGACCACCTTTGGAAGCATGCTCCCAGGTGGAAACTGTCCATCATTCATATAAGTCCTGGCTTCTTCTGTGCTCATGCTTGAAAGATTTTTCTGATTCTTCTTCCCGAAATTGATGGCCACTCGATCCACACCCGTCAGCATGAAAATGTAGTCACAATCTATAAGCTCAGCCAGTTTCCCGCTGGAATGGTCTTTGTCTATGACTCCTTCCGCACCGATGCAGTCTGTACCTTGTCTGATGACGGGAATCCCTCCACCTCCAGCAGTAATCACAATATGCCCCTTCTCGAGAAGTGCTCTTACTGAGTCTTTTTCCAAGATATCAACTGGTTTCGGTGAAGGCACTACTCTACGGTATCCTCTTCCTGAGTCCTCTATGAATGGATAATTGCTGACTCTTTCCATTTCCTCAGCTTCATTTAGGGTCATGAATGGACCAATGGGTTTCTGGGGATCACTGAAAGCTTCGTCATTTTCATCCACCAGCACTTGTGTAATGAGAGAAACCACTTCTTTTCCTATGTCTCTCCGAGCAAGCTCAGATTTTAAAGCATTCTGCAGATGAAATCCGATATAACCCTGGCTCATGGCTGTACATTCAGCCAAAGGCATCTTATGCTCTTTCAAGGCATCATGAATCATACCGACCTGAGGCCCATTGCCATGGGTAATGATGACTTCGTGGCCTTTTTCAATCATATCCGTTATGGGAACTACTGCATCCTTAAGAAGTGCAATCTGCTCCCTGGAATTATTTCCTAGAGCATTTCCGCCAAGAGCAAAGAGAATTCTACTCATTAAACATCCTCCCTTCTATGCCTGTATTCATGAAGCGCTTTTTTGAAACACTCCATGGGCGGACTCACTAGACCCGCGCCAACCTGCCCAATTCCTGCCACTTTATGCGCCATTCCGGTGTTTATGATTGGCAGTGTACCTGTAGTAAGGACTTTCACCATATCGATTCCGATCGGTGAACCACGAAAATCAAGTGTTGGAATGGAATAATTCGTATTTTCCGAAGTGGTTATCGTATACATCTTTTCACTGTAGGCGATAGCATCTGCAACGGTTCCTCCAACAAACTGGACGATGGCTGGTGATCCGCCCATGGCGAACCCTCCGATGCCCATGGTTTCAGCTATGGTGCTGTCTCCGATGTCAGCATTGGCATCTTCCTGTGTGAATCCTGGGAAAAGAAGTCCTCTGATCTGGTCAGCAGGTGCGGTGAACCACTTATCTTTGCCCATACCGCTGACGCGGATTCCGAAATCCACACCATTTCTTGCCATGGTGGTGATCACCGTAGCACCCACCACATCCTGAGCTGCATCACAGGCTGCCTTGCAGGTTGGCATGGACAGATTGAGGAAGTAATGATCGTTGTTTCTTATAAAATCCACCGCTCTTAGGATGGCATCCTTGTTTTCATCAAGCCTAAAGAAATAAGGCGCGATTTCTCTGAAGAACAGACTTGTTGCCGCTTTATTTCTGTTATGACACTCATCACCCATATGAACAGCCTGAGAAATCAGGGATTTGATATCGACACCATTTTCTTTTAGTGCGAGCGCTTTTTTCAGAAGAGGATAATACTCCTCTCTGATCCATTTCAGTTTACGGATGACACTCTCATCAAAAGCTCCATAACGGAGCACTTTTCCAAGACCCTCATTCACCGTGCAGTAAGCATAATTCCCGTGGGTCATATCCTTGATGATATGGACAGGCATATGGGGTGATATAATACCCGCCATAGGTCCCACAGCATTATGTTCATTGCATGGTGAAAAACTGATTATACCGGTTTCTATAAGTGCTGTAGCTTCCGCTTCATTTTCGGCTCTTCCCTCAAAAATCAGCGCACCGATGACCGCGCCTTTCATAGGGCCACACATTCTATCCCATGTGATGGGAGGTCCTGCGTGAAGAATCGTGTTCTCATCCATACCTGGAATCACCTCTATCGCTTCCGCAATTCCAGTCAGTACACCATGAGAGCTCATCATGATCTTCACCACTTTTTCGTTCGCTTCACTGATTCGCTTATCCTTCTCCAACTCATCGATGAAACGCATCAGTTCCACATCTCCGCCTGCTGGTGGCTTCCACTCCACATGTAGTACGGACTTTTCCTGCAGAAGAAGATCTTCTATGAAGTTCTTTGCACCGATATTTATGACTTTAGCTTCACTCTGAAGCAGTCTGTTTATTTCATTCATCTAATTACCCCCTCTGTTCCATAATCATGGATGCCGCCAATGCAGCTTCTCTATTGCTGTCAAATACAAGTATCCCGTTTTCTTTAAGAAGCCTTCTCTGAAGCTTATAATCCTGTTTGTCCAGTTCTGTTCCCAGCACATAACTCACGAAGATGATTTCTCTGCCTTGCCCTTCCGCAAGTTTTCTAGCCTTTTCTATCGCCTTTAGAGATACTT
>DATIRH010000219.1:0-2243 GCA_035469845.1 Proteiniclasticum sp.
TCCGGACATGCATAAGACCGTTACAAAGACTGCAGAACCAAGAGCATCATATGGGCCAGAAAAGAGATCTGCCTGCCTGAAAAATCTGAAGAAGGATTTAGAAAAGTAAATTTAAGATTACCTGAAAAAGTAATTCGAATATTTATGATAAGAAAGGCGGATAGTTCTGATGAGCTATTTGTCTTTTTAAATAGTTTGTAAAGTTCAAAATGAAATTCATGTCAATAATATGTAGGAGGTGTAATTATGATATTTGTATTAGTGTTGGTTCTAGCTGTATTCTATTATATGTTCAAAGATGATCATAAAATAAATTTTAGCTCGAATCAGAATAATCCTGAGCAGAAGCTCAAGGAAAGATATATCAATGGCGATATAGATGAGGAGACTTATCTTAAGATGAAATCAGTCATCAATGGAAAATAAAAGGAGGGAAATAAAATGATGTATGGTAGAAGATACTATGATGAAGGCAGATATTTTTTCGATAGAAGCTTTTATGGAATCACATTATGGCATGTACTGATTGTCATTGGCGTGATTATTCTACTCATTTCGATTGTGAAACTGATGTCTCAGAAACCCAGTCACAATAACACGAAAGATAAGAATGAAAATCTGAAAAAAATACTGGATGAGCGTTATATCAAAGGAGAAATTACAGAGGAAGAGTATAAAACCAAGAAGAAGTTTTTAGATGAGAACTAGCTGCTCTTAAGGAGTGATAAGAATGAAGGAAGATAAGATGAAGAATATGAGTGATCATGATACACATAATCATGGTGGTCATAAAGAAGAAGACCATAAAAGTTCGAATCATGAAGAGCATCATGATCATCATGCGATGATGGTGGAGGATTTTCGGAGGAGATTTTTCATCTCTCTTATCATTACAGTGCCAATTCTTGTTCTGTCACCTATGATCCAGATGTTCATGGGTGTGGACTGGAGATTCACCGGGGATTCCTATCTGCTGTTATTGCTTTCTTCAGTCCTCTATATTTATGGAGGAAAGCCTTTTCTCACAGGAGCAAAGGATGAGCTGAAGAAGAAGGAACCAGGGATGATGACCTTAATTGCCTTCGCCATTACCGTTGCCTATATATACAGCTCCGTTGCGGTATTTACAAAGATCGGTAGTGATTTCTTCTGGGAACTGGCAACGCTCATTGTAATCATGCTCTTAGGTCATTGGATCGAGATGAAGTCTGTCATGAGCGCATCAAAAGCACTAGATGAACTCCTTAAACTGATGCCTGAAGAAGCGCATCTTCTAGAGAGCAATGGAGAAACAACTGATGTGCCTGTGAAAAAACTGAAACAAAATGATACAGTTCTCGTGAAACCTGGAGAAAAAATCCCCATAGATGGTATAGTCTATGAAGGTAAATCCGAAGTGAATGAATCCATGATCACGGGAGAATCAGTGCCCGTTGTAAAATCAGACGGTGATGAAATCATCGGTGGATCCATCAATGGAGAAGGAATACTTAAGTTTAAAGTCAGTCATGTGGGTGACGAAACTTTTATTTCCCAAGTCATCAAACTTGTAAGGGAAGCTCAGGAGTCAAAGTCAAAGACTCAGAGACTGGCGGATATCGCTGCAAAATGGCTCTTTTATATTGCTGCAGTTTCGGGAATTGTCACATTTACTGTCTGGATGCTTCTTGGAAGAGAAATCAGTTTTGCCATGGAAAGAGCGGTGACGGTCATCATTATTTCCTGTCCTCATGCGCTGGGACTGGCCACACCTCTTGTCACTGCTGTCTCAACCAGCATCGGAGCCAAAAGAGGTCTTCTGATCCGAGACAGGAATGCCTTTGAGAATGCACGCAAACTAAATGCAGTTGTATTTGATAAGACAGGGACACTAACGGAAGGTGAATTCGGAATCACTGACATTAAAGTTCAGGGAAGATCCGAAGAAGAAGTGATGACAATTGTTTATTCTGTGGAATCCAATTCAGAACATCCAATTGCCAGAGGTATAGTCAAAGAAGGTAAGAAAAGAGAACTGCTGCTGAAAGAAGTAACAGACTATCAGAACATTCCGGGTCAGGGGCTACAGGCAACGGTGGATGGTAAAGACATCATGGTCGTGAGTCCTGGATATATAAAGGAAGAGAAAATCGAATTTGATGAAGAGTACTATGACAATCTTGCCGAGCAGGGTAAAACCGTTGTATTTATATTGGAAAACAGAGAACTGATCGGTTATCTCGCGCTATCAGATATCGTGAGAG
>DATIRH010000220.1:0-11060 GCA_035469845.1 Proteiniclasticum sp.
GGAATCACATTGTAGTATACAAGTATTGCGGTTCCTAAGAAAGTAAGAACGAGTCCACCACCAACATACTTGTTCCAGATTGGAATCCGTTTTCCGATTTCATTTAAGGGAATCGCGATGGCCAGCATTAGTGCCAGAGTACCACCCATATCTGTTGAGAGTGCACCGAGGTAAGTAGCAAGATAAACTACAAGTATGGCTGCAATTGCAAACCACCAGGGCATTGAAAAGAGCCTTAGGGCTTTTTTGTCAGTCGTATTAGTCATTAATCATTCCTCCGATTTTTTTAGTATGTAGAATAAATATATTATTTCAAGGTGAATGCCAAGCAAGGAGTAAATCACCAGCTGAAATGCACCATTGGAATCGAAATGAAAGGTTCTGGAAAGGTCGTGGTTTAGCAGGATTCTAATGTTTCCTACAACGTTTTCACTCAGTATAAATTAAAGTTATTCCATTCACAATATGTTTTCTTTTAAAGAACAGTAAAAAAACAGCATCTCATTATTGCAATTACAATGTAGAGATGGTTTCATTAATGAATTGATAATTAGCGAAGTTTTGAAATCTAGAACAGGCATTTAGAATCCACTGGATTTAATGACAGAACTCTTCGTTACAGATTAAACATAAAGTACAGGTAAAAAACACATGAAATAAAAAAGATGTCGTATAATGAAAATGTAATCGATACGATAAGGGTTATTCAGTAATCCTTATAAAACCTATATAGGAAAATGGGGGAGATTTTATGAATTATACACTGCAGAAAATGTGGATCAGAAGAAGCAGATCAGCTAGAGAAGCATGGGAAACGCTTCTGAATCAAGCTGGAATCCGGTCAGAAGATACTGTGGAATATACAGTGGGGGTTTATGACGGAGAGAAACTTGTAGCCACAGGATCGCGTTATAAAAATGTACTTAAATGCATTGCTGTGTGTAAAGACTATACTGGCGGAGAGGTCATCAGTCTACTTGTTTCCCATCTGATGGCAGAAGTCTTTGATGAAGGATATACATCCTGCTATGTATACACAAAGCCTGAATCTGTAATGTCCTTTGTCTACATGGGTTTCAATGAAATTGAGCGTGTAGGAGAGGATCTGGTCTTTCTTGAAAAAGCGGTTCACGGTTTTGATGAGTTTATAAAAAATCTTGAGAAAGAAAAAGTACCAGGAGAAAAAATCTCAGGCATCGTCATGAATGCCAACCCATTTACAAAAGGACATAAATATCTGGTGGAAACAGCAGCAGAAGCAAGTGATGTTCTACATGTCTTCGTTCTTACAGAAGATCTGTCGGTTTTTCCTACAGAAGTGAGAAAGGAACTTGTCAAAAGAGGAACAGCACACCTGAAGAATGTGAGGATTCACGAAACGGGAGATTATATGGTATCTGCCAAGACATTCCCGTCTTATTTTCTGAAGGAAAATAAGGATGTGACAGAAGTCCAGGCAAGCCTGGATGCGAAGATCTTTAAAAATCACATTGCGAAAGCCCTGGATATCACAACGAGATATGTAGGTGAAGAACCTTTGTCCTTTGCGACGAATATCTACAATGAGGCCATGAAAAAAATATTCCAGGATGAGATGAATCTCATCATCATTCCCCGAAAGGAATTTGAAGGAGAGGTCATCAGCGCATCCAGAGTAAGGCAATATCTGAAAGAAGGTCGTGTGGATGACTTAAAGGGACTGGTTCCTGAAACCACCTTCGACTTTCTGGTCTCAGAAGAAGGACAAAGGATACAGGAAAAATTAAGAAATGAGGAGCATTAGAAGCGTATGCAAAAATTAGACATTGTAAAGCAAGCCATTGCGGGCACACTTGAATCATCTGATCTACAGATCATCATTGATAGAAATGAAGGCAATGGACTTGAAATCGATCTTAAAAGTAGTGTGGATAAACAGTATGGTAGAAGAATCAGGGAAGTCCTTATGGACACGTTGAAGAATCTGGGCATTGAGAATGCGAAACTTACGGTTACAGACAAGGGAGCTCTTGACTGCACCATCGTAGCAAGAACCATAGCAGCGGTACATCGTGCAGCTGACGCAACGGATAAAATTGATTGGGAGGGACTTGAAGAATGGAACGTTTAAGAAGAACCATGATGTTTGTACCTGCCAGTAATGCGGGAATGTTAAGGGATGCCTATATCTATGGAGCAGACTCAATTATGTTTGATCTGGAAGATTCCATCTCCCTAAAGGAAAAAGACACGTCAAGATTTCTTGTCTACCAGGCGGTGAAGACCATAGATTATGGAAATGCTGAGACAGTAGTCAGAATCAACAGCCTCGACATGGGAGGAAGAGATGATGTCCATGCCATGGTAAGAGCCGGAATTGATGTCATCAGACTTCCAAAAACAGAGACTGCACAGGATATCGTAGATGTGGAAGCAGTCATTCTCGAAGCGGAGAGACAATGCAAAAGAGAAGAAGGATCAACCAGAATGATGGCGGCCATTGAAGGACCTGTAGGCGTATTAAATGCTTTAAGCATTGCGACATCAAGTAAAAGACTCATAGGCATCGCATTGGGTGCGGAGGATTATGTCACATCCATGAAGACCAGAAGATATCCTGAAAGAAACAGCGAAGAAATCTTCTTTGCACGTTCCATGATCGTCCATGCAGCGAGAGCTGCAGGAATAGCGGCCATTGATACTGTCTTCTCCGATGTCAATGATGTGGAGACACTAAGAAGGGAAACTGAAATGATAAAACAGTTGGGATTTGACGGAAAGTCCGTCATCAACCCAAGACAGATCTCTGTAGTCAACTCAGTTTTCACACCAACGGAAAAAGAAATCGCCAAGGCAGTTGCTGTAATGAATGCGATTTCGGAAGCGGAAGCGAAGGGTTCAGGCGTCATTGCGTTAAACGGAAAGATGATTGATAAGCCCATCGTGGAAAGAGCGGAAAGAGTACTGATGCTTGCAGAAGCTGCCGGTGTATACAGGAAGGGAGAATAGACATGGCGTTGAATAAATTAGGCAGGGAAATCCCTGAAAAATACATGGAATCCTTCGGAGCGTTTGAAGGACAGTTTTCAAGAAGACATGAATATAAAAGATCCAGCGGAGCAGTGACTTCGATTAAACCAGGGGAGTCAAAGCTTCTGGGGTCCATTAGAGAAGCCATTCTAAAATCCGGTCTGAAGGATGGAATGACGATATCTTTTCACCATCATTTCAGAGAAGGAGACAAAGTCCTGAACATGGTTATGGAAGAAATTGCGGCTATGGGTATCAGAAATCTTACCTTGGCTCCAAGCTCCATCGCTAATGTGCACGCACCACTCATCGATCATATCAAGAACGGTGTGATCACGCAGATCACCTCCTCAGGTCTAAGAGATAGACTAGGCGCTGAAATCTCCCATGGTCTCATGGAGAATCCAGTGATCATAAGATCTCATGGTGGAAGAGCAAGAGCCATCGAGAAGGATGAAATTCATATAGATGTGGCATTTTTAGGTGCACCAAGCGCTGATGCATACGGTAACTCCAATGGTTCTCACGGAAAGGCCAACTGCGGTTCGCTAGGTTATGCCAAGGTGGATGCGGAGTTCGCTGATATTGTGGTGATCATTACGGATAATCTGGTACCTTATCCCAATACACCGATCAGTATTCCTCAGAATCAGGTTGATTTTGTAGTGGAAGTGGATTCCATAGGGGATCCGGATGGAATCGCCAAGGGTGCAACAAGAATCACCACAAATCCGAAAGAGCTGCTTATTGCAGAAAATGCAAATAAGATCATCACCGCATCCCCTTACTACAAGGAAGGATTTTCTTTCCAGTCGGGTACAGGTGGAGCTACACTTGCCGTAGCGAGGTTCCTTCAGGAATCCATGCGTAAGGACAACATCAAGGCTTCCTTTGCTCTAGGAGGACTGACAGGGCACCTGTGCGGTATGCTGGAAGAAGGACTCATCGAAAAGATCATCGACACCCAGTGCTTTGATCGAAGTGCCATTGAATCTATGAGAAAGAATGAAAATCATTATGAAATAAGTGCATCTTTCTATGCCAATCCTGCGAATAAAGGTGCAGCGGTCAATCAGCTTGATGTTGTTGTTTTATCTGCGCTGGAAATCGACACCGACTTCAATGTCAATGTCATGACCGGATCCGATGGAGTAATAAGAGGTGCATCAGGTGGCCATAGTGATGCTTCTGCCGGGGCGAAACTCAGCCTTGTGCTTACACCGCTTATCAGAGGAAGAATTCCGACCATCGTTGAAGAAGTGAATACAATCATCACGCCAGGAGAAAGCATCGATGTTGTAGTGACAGAAATCGGGATTGCAATCAATCCTTTAAGAAAAGATCTCATTGAAGCATTCAAAAATGTAAATGTGCCTCAGTTCACCATGGAAGAACTGAAGGAAAAAGCCTATCAGGTTGTAGGCCGTCCTGATCCCATAGTATATGAGGATAAAATTGTCGCACTGATCGAGTACCGCGACGGAAGCCTCATTGATGTGGTCAGAAAAGTGAAAGAATAGGATGTAAGGATCTGGAGGAATAGAAGATGAGAAGGAACCTCTTTCTAGAAGGAAGTCAGCCAACATTGGAAGAAGTGCTTCAAACAAGAGAAAATCGCGTCAGATTTCAGGAAACCCTTGCAGAAAGGTATTCGCCTGACACAGTGATCTCTTTCAAACTGAATATTCCCGGACCTGTAAAAAACAATGAATCCATTGGAAAGATTTTCGCAGTCGGAAGAACGGATATATCAGACGCTCTTGCAGCTATGAAATGGGACATCCTCTATGAAAAAGAGATGATCCTGAAGACAGGTCCTGAGCTTTTCCTTGTAGTGAAGGCATCTCTTCATGAAGTGAAGAAAGTGATGATCCTACTTGAAGAGGGGAAAGCTTTGGGCAGACTATATGACCTTGATGTTTTCATGGCTGAAAACGATGGAATCAAGACGATTTCCAGAGAAGAGCTGAATTTCACCGAAAGAAGATGCCTGATCTGTGGAAAATCCGCAAAAGAGTGTGGAAGAAACAGGACTCACGAGATCAGTGAAATGCATGAAAAGATCATGGAGATTATGAAAACTGAAAGTAGATTATAGAGGGAAGAGCAGGTTTTATATAACGATTAATGTTATATAAAACCTGCTCTTTTTCAAAGCTCAATTGTGAAGACTGTTTTGATTGAAATATAAAATGGATTCATTTAAATCCATTTTTGTTTCACGTTATATTAATACTGAAATAGACGATCTGTCTGATGATCCACTATATTTTATACTCTTCCTTCTCAAATACTAAATCAAAATCAAATATTGCCTGACTACCACGAGTTAGGGGGATTGCTGCAACGAATCTCCATCCTTCTTTGGAATATTCATCTATTATTTCTCGATGCTCCGCTTTCCCTAGAATTCGGTCTCCTTTTGATTTGACATAGATGTATCTGAACATATAACCACTTCCTCACTTATAATTCTATTGATTAATCAACTATGTACCAAAAGTTGTTTAATGTCTTCATCGTTATATTAATATTATACTAAATTTCAATACAAAATTATATTTCCAACATAGGTTTCATACAGAGGCGTTCTTGAATTATTATGCTATGCATTCTTGAGAGAGACTTATCAGACGACTCAATGTGTGGTGACTTAATAGATGAGTGTTTAAGCAGAGAGGGTCCTATCTCAAGGACGGAGCTATAGGAAACTGCTTCGGGAAACTCTTTGAAAGTTTATATAGCAACTAATAAATGACACCCTCGTATTCTTATGATAAAATCTTACAATATAAAGAAAACATTCGATCAGGAGGTAAAAAGATATGAAATGGGTCAATATGGAATTTGAATATGCATTTAAAGGTGTATTGAAAGCAAAAAGAGGAACAGTGGATATCGGAATTGAAGAAGGGACCATTGAACCTTACGATATGGTATTTGGAGCACTGGGTTCATGCTTGTACTCAACATTCCTGGATATTGCAGTCAAGAAGAAGATCGTCTACGAAGGTCTTAACATGAAGATTTCAGGAGAGAAGAGAACTGAAGTACCTACGACGCTGAAGACCGTGAATGTTGAAGTCACCGTCATCAATCCTGAAAAGGAAAAGGGACTGGACCAGGCCATGAGACTTGCTACAGAATACTGCTCAGTCTATCAGACGCTGGCGCATGTGGCTGAAATGACTTACAGCTTAAATTTCGAATATACCAATAAGTAAGAGTGGAGCTCTGAGTGATCAGGGCTTTCTTTTTTTTGTTTTTTTCTGCGTGACATCCCAGAATTCAATACATTGTACAAAATCAGATTTCGTTGTATAATAGATTTTATAAAATTAAATTTGATGAAAGTATGGAGATGAATAGAAATGATAAATAATACAAGCGAGGCAACCTTTCAGAAGGATGTCCTTGATCGAAAAGGACTTGTTCTGGTTGATTTCTGGGCACCGTGGTGTGGACCCTGCAAGATGATAGCGCCGCTACTGGAACAAGTTGCAGATGAATACAAAGACGAAATTGAAATAACGAAGCTGAATGTGGATGATCATGGGGTCATAGCACAGAAGTATAGGATCATGAGCATACCCACAGTGATTCTCTTTAAAGATGGAAAGCCTGTGGATGGCGCCATAGGCATGAGATCGAAAGAGTATTTTGATGAACTCATCAGAAAACATAAATAATTTATAATAGTAAAAGCTGTTCATGCGCGTCATGAACAGCTTTTACTATTTTCGATAAAGGAGAAGGCTGCTATTTCAGCCCCGTGCTTCCGTACCCGCCTCCGCGATTGCTTCCGATGACTGAAACATCATCCGTTTCTGTGAATTCAGCATGGATGACTTCGCTAAAGACCACTTGAGCGATTTTCGTTCCTTTTTCGATATAGAGTGTGCCGTAAGGATTATTCTTCTGATCCATGACAAGAAAAGGAGCGAGGCCTAAGGTTTCTGCAGTTTCTTCTCCCTTGGTCCTGTAGGTGGTGAAAACTTCTTTTGTGTTCTCTGGAAAAAGAATCTTACAGGTTCGCTGGACCTCTTCCCGAAGCGCTTCGTTATAGAGCATTTCATAAGGAAGACTTGCAATATTGTAAGTATTTTCAGCAATGACGCCTACTGGATTTCTGTAGCCAGCATCGACTGTGCCTGGACTGTTCGGAATGCTCAGGGTGGTCTTCAAGGAAAGTCCGCTTCGAGGTCTCACCTGCATTTCGATGTGATCTGGTAGGGCTACTTTGAAATTCAGTGGAATAATGAGCTTTTCTGAAGGCCTGATCACCATGTCTTCAGCGGCGAAAACATCTGCACCTGCATCGTTGAAATTCGCGTAGGCGGGAATTTTACCGCCTTTTATAAGTTCGATATATATTTTTTCTTTTCTCATCTTTTCTTCGCTCCCATCTCTCTACATAAAATAAGGTATAATAGTATCAATATATAATGAATTTCTTCTCTATGTCTTATTATAGAGGAATATAATTTTTCGGCAAATAGAAAGAAGAGGAGTTATTGCGATGCGAAAAGAAGAACTTCAAAATCTGCCTGAATTTGAGAGAGCCCTGACTCTGGCTGGGATAAAACATGCAGGGCAGAAAGACAAGGGTGGGGAACCCTATGTGATGCATGTGATCCGGGTCATGATGAAACTGGACGAAGATGAGACGAAAGTGGCAGCGCTTTTACATGATCTTCTGGAAGATACAGACATGGAAGAAAAAGATCTTCGTGCGCTCGGTTTCGATGAGGACATTGTCGGCATTGTAAAGCTTTTGACCAGAGACCCAAAAGAAGATTATATGGATTACATCAGAAATCTGGCAAAAGACAAGAGGGCGATTCTTATAAAATTGAGCGATCTTACTGACAATCAGAACCGGACAAGAATAAAAGGTGCTCTTAGCAGAGCTGATCTTGAAAGACTTGAAAAATATCATCGGGCAGAAGAATACCTTCTCAGTGTTTTACACAAAATATAATAATAAATACTGTAAAATAAAGGTAACAAAATTATTAAATGGAGGAAATCAAGATGAAAAATATCACATTCGGAATCATAGGCTGTGGAGATGTAACAGAAAAAAAGAGCGGACCCGCTTTTCAGAAACTTCCACATACCACACTGAAATGGGTCATGAGAAGAGATGAAGAAAAACTGAAGGATTATGCAAAGAGACATCAGGTGGAAAACTACACCACAAATTATAAAGAACTCCTTGAAGATGAGGAAGTGGATGCGATTTATATTGCCACACCTCCCTATATGCATAAGTTCTACACAATAGAAGCCGCGAAACATAAGAAAGATGTCTATGTAGAAAAGCCTATGGCTTTAACCGTGGAAGAGTGCAAAGAAATGATGGAAGTCTGTAAGTCTGAAGGGGTAAAATTATTTGTAGCATACTACAGAAGAGGTCAAGAGAAGTTCAGAACTGTCAAAGAGCTTATAGAGAAAAAGGAAATCGGAGAAATCAGATCCTTCACCTATCATTATGTGAATCCGCTTCCTCAATACCAACCGGGCAGACCTTGGCTCAATGATCCCAAGATATCAGGCGGTGGACAGCTTTATGATGTAGGTTCGCACATGATGGATCTGATTCTATATCTATTTGGAGATGTAAGTTTTCTCAAGGGAATTTCTAATAATCAGTCAGCCGTACTAGACGTTGCAGATAATACATCAGGAATTCTTACTTTCAAGAATGGGGTGCAAGGCGTTGTCCAGATGACATTCAACGGACAGGTTCGTGAAGACCAGCTTACAATAGTTGGTAGTGAAGGTACGATGAAGTTCGGAATCATGAACATTGAACCTCTAGAGGTCTTAAAGTCAAATGGTGTCGAGAAGATTACCTTTGAACAGCTCGAACACGTGCAGATGCCACTGATCAACGAGGTAGCTCTAACAATGGCAGGGGAAAGTGATCTCGATTCCACAGGACTCTACGGGCTTCGAACACAGGAAGTGATTGAAGCATTGAGAGACAGCAAGGAAATAACCTATTAAAAATAATTTTGGGCAAAAATAAAGACTTCTGCAAGTTCTTGCAGAAGTCAGTCCATTCTTTAAAGCAATTTGAGTTTCCTCTGGATTCCTTTTGTCCTGTATTGGTCATCAAAAGTCCAGTGAGAATAATACTGTACTTCCTTCTATAGTATAACAAAAATAAAGTCAATATAACAGTGAAATTTTAAAAAATATTTAGTTTCCTTGATAGATCCATAGATGATCATGGATATTATTCTCATCAAAAAGAAAATAGTTTTCAGATTCAGTTTTATTGATGTGGGTATAGACCAGCTGATCAGTAACCTGTGATATGTTTGAATCCCTGTCCATAAAGTATCTGGATGCATGGAGAAGCTCACCATCATAGAGAATACTGATTACATATTGACTTCTTGTAAGGTCATATATAACGATGTGGATTGAATCTTCTCTTCTTGCATCAACATTCTGCAAAAAAATACCGAACCGGTCGTGATTTTCACTGTTTGTTCCATCTAATACAACATAACCTTTATTGAGTGCTTCTTCTCTGGAAATATATTCTTCCTTAGGAGAACATGCTGTTGTTAGAAATAGTAGTAGAAAAACAGTCAGGGTGATCATATATTTTCTCATGGAAGCTCTCCTATAATCTACAGTAATTCCAGTATATCCTTCTCAATTGATAGTGGATTTGTTGTAGGAGCATATCTTCTGAGGACATGTCCTTCCTGATCAACGAGAAATTTAGTGAAGTTCCATTTAATAGCGTCTCCTAAGAGTCCTTTTGTTTCTTTTCTTAAATATCTGAAAAGCTCGCTTGCGTTTTCACCATTGACATCAACTTTAGAGAACAAGGGAAATGTCACACCATAATTCAGTTCACAGAAATTCTTAATTCCCTCTTCATCACCAGGTTCCTGACTATTGAACTGATTGCATGGAAAACCAAGTACCAGAAAATTATTGTCTTTATGTTTATGGTAAAGAGTTTCCAGATCCTTGTATTGGGGGGTGAACCCGCATTTGCTTGCCGTGTTGACAATCAGCAGCACTTTTCCTTCGTATCGGCTTAGTGGCTGTATTTGTCCATCAATATCGTCTACAATATATTCATATACACTCATTATATACCTCATAAAATTTATAATTTGGTTACATTTAGAATAATTCAAATATTAAATAATGTCAAATATTATTGCATGCAAGTTAATATTATAAAAAGCATTAAAATAAGCGCCTTTTAAAGCGCTTATTTTACTATCTGACTATAATAATTCTTTTATATCTTTTTCTATATCCATCGGATTCACTTGAGGTGCATATCTTCTGATCACTTTACCATCTTTTCCCACAAGGAATTTAGTGAAGTTCCACTTTACAGAATCACCAAGTAATCCTTTGGTTTCTTTTCTCAGATACTTGAAGAGTTCATGAGCGTCATCACCATTCACATCGATTTTGGAGAACATGGGAAAGGTGACACCATAGTTCAGTTCACAGAAATTCTTGATTCCTGCTTCATCTTCAGGATCCTGATTCTTGAACTGGTTACTTGGGAATCCTAAGACCATAAATCCCTGATCCTTCATGTTTTCGTATAGAGTTTCCAGTCCTTGAAATTGAGGAGTAAATCCACACTTGCTTGCTGTGTTAACAATAAGCATGACCTTACCTTCGTACTGATTCAGTTCCTGTTCCTGCCCGTCTATATCGACTGCATTATAATTGTAGATACTCATTTAATTTATCTCCTTCAGGTTTTATTCAATATGTTAATGATAATACAAATATTAAATTTAGTCAAATTGAATTGTAACAAATTTAAATAGTATCACGATAAGACAACCTTGTACCACAGCTGTAAATCTATAGGATCATATGAAGTTTAGGGGGCGGATATGGAGTCAAAATAAATACACTCTTTCTCTTATCTGGAATCGTTAAAGAGAAAGAGTGTATATAGGGTCGGTCAATTAAGTTGCTTTTTGATCAATTTTCAGTTTCTTCATGTACTCAAGATTTACATTGAGAGAATCTATTATGGTTTCACATAT
>DATIRH010000221.1:0-2175 GCA_035469845.1 Proteiniclasticum sp.
ATACTAAAATAGAAAAGTCAGATAGAGTATAATTGTATTAAGATTTAAGAGAAAGAAAGGGTGAACAAGATGCTGAAATTAGCAGTTATAGATGGTCAAGGTGGAGGAATAGGTAAGTCTTTGATAGAAAAAATATTAAAATCGAATTTGAATAATATCGATATTATAGCATTGGGAACCAATGCCCTCGCAACAGCTGGTATGATCAAAGCAGGTGCAAGAACAGGAGCTACTGGAGAGAATGCTATCATAGTCAATGCCGGGAAAATGGATGTAATTATGGGACCAATTGCAATCGTGATTCCTAATTCGATCATGGGTGAAATCACTCAAGGAATTTCACTTTCAGTGGGGAATTCTGAAGCCATGAAAATTTTAATTCCACTAAACAGATGCAACGTGGAGATTCCAGGAACAACGAAGTACACAGTAGCTGAACTCATCGATCTTGCGGTCGAAGAACTCAGAAAGTATCAAGGAAGCCTAAACGAGTAAAAAAGCAGATGGATATTATCAGTAATGAAAAAGCGATGGTAGCAGAGAAGGCGGAAGAATCAAGGAGATGGCTTTATCCTGTGCCTAAGGCATCGAAGGACTGAGACATACAATATTCTTTTCAGTGGGTTTCGACGGAATGGGCTGTCCTACAGACACCGCAGGAGGCATTGTAGATGGAAAGAAAGCTTTTAAGCTGAGAAGTATAGGTAAGTATAGATGTTCCACTGGAAATCTATCTGGATAACAATGACAGTTATCATGCACTGGAGTCAGTTGATGCACTTGTTAAGACTGGACCAACAGAGAAAAATGTCAAGGACGTTATGAGTTACGAGTAGAAGACAAATACATTTATGCCAGATCGCAAGGGGGTCATCATGGCTAAGGGGCACATTCACCATATTGAGCTATATGTTTCAGATCTTGAGCAGTCAATCAAATTCTGGAGCTGGTTCCTAACGGATCTAGGGTATGATCTATACCAGGAGTGGGACAAAGGACAAAGCTACAAACTGGAAGAGTCTTATATCGTATTCGTTCAGACAGAAGAGAGATTCATGGAAATCCCATACCACAGATGCGGAGTGGGACTCAATCATCTGGCTTTTCATGCAGATTCACGTGCAGAAGTTGACGTGATGACAGAAAAACTGATCCAACGAGGAATCAAGATCCTCTATGAGGATCGACATCCCTTTGCTGGAGGAGATGATTATTATGCAGTTTTTTTCGAAGATCCGGACAGAATCAAAGTTGAATTCGTGGCACCTTGACTGCAAATGAATTGAAAGAGTGAAAAGCATATAACGATTGAAGAAGAAGCTGATGAAAGTCTGCTTCTTTTTTTATGCTCTGTATGAGAATATTATCGAAATTAAGGCAATAACAAAGGGATTCAGAATCCCCTTTGCTTTGTGATTAATTAATGATGTGACTTATTATTTATTTTTTGTTTTTAAAAGGATAGTAAGGAGTATCAGAGTTGGATGGATAATAAGCTAAATCCTGAGCTGTCCAATCACTCGTTTCAAAAGTTTTACGGTCTTGGTCTGGTAGCGGGTACAATTCATCATGGTCAACCTTTTGGTCTACTCGAAGCAAGGTATTACTTTTCAGGTAATACCTATAATGATAATCATCGATCACTTCCGTAGACGAGTAGCCTGACAGTATAATAGATTTTTCGTCCTTACTTAGTCGAGCTTCAACCAGAAATTCTTCTCCAAAGGCTTTCTTTTCATCAATGGCAAAAGTTGTAATTAATTCATCTGTATCTAAATTATAAATGAAGAATCCAAACGAAGTTGTAATTCCAATTTTTTCATCTGTCTCATAAAATAAATTCCCGATTTCAGAACGATATTGTGCTTCATCATATCGAGGCTCAATCAGTAAATGATTATAGTCTGATCTGATACAACCAGTCACTGATAGGGCTAGAATAATCAATAAATACGACAATAGAATCTTTTTCATACTTCAGCCTCCCTTAGTGGAACCATTTTTTACTTCGGTTGAGTTAATAAACATGTACATAATAATATAGCCTTGTAAATAGAGCTATTCTCTGTTTCTCAGATCAAGAAGAATAGGGGTAATGTTCAGCGCTATTGAAATTATCGTCAAATACAATAAGGGCATTTCCATTGCAGGTACAACATCCATTAAAGCAGACCA
>DATIRH010000222.1:0-2051 GCA_035469845.1 Proteiniclasticum sp.
TTCGATTCGAATTCAGTTCAGAAGATCCTGATTTCATCATGAGAACAGAACTGAGATGGAAAAAGGACAGAGGTATCAATGATTATCTCTTCAACACTGTCATGAAGGAGAAGACCGGGAAAAGTAAAATTGCGGATCTCAATGAGAGTGAGTCAGATGAACTGGATAAAATGATTATCGCATTTACACCGGAAGAAACGTATTACTATCTGATCGAATTCTACAGCTTATATGAAGCGCTGGAACTGAGCACTGACGAGCAGAAAGAATTTTCTGAAAAATCAGGGAGAGAAATAGAAGAAGAGCTTTTAAAAGTATATGACTCAGAAACCATCAGATCCTATCTTCTCATCAGAGACAGCATACGCATGGAAAGCTATTCGGGTTCTAAAGCGGTTACACTGGTCAGTAATATGAATGAGGAGAGTGCATTTACTTTCTTGCAGCAGCTGAGCTTTCTTCCAGGTATAGATGTGGAGACTAATCCCATCAGGTATTATCCTTATCAGACACTGGCGTCACATCTTTTGGGGTATCTGATACCAATTCCGGCAGGCAGGCAGGATGAATATCTGGAAAGAGGATACGATATTTCAAAGGATTATATCGGTGGGTCAGGGATTGAATCTGCTTATGAAAGCAGATTGAAAGGAAGCAAGGGAGTCAGCACAGTAGAGGTTGATAAAAACGGAAGAACTGTGAGTGAGTTGTTTGAACTGGAGACCTATCCTGGAAATACTGTACAGCTTACTTTGGACCTTGAACTACAGAATGTGGCTGAACAGGCATTGAAAGACATAATCATCAAATATTCACAAGAAGAAACGAAACATGCAATTGCCGGTTATTATCAGGACTCTTCCAATGCAACAAGAGGCGCAGTAATCGCTCTTGATGTGAACACGGGTAATGTTCTGGCGATGGCTAGTTATCCTAATTACGATCCTAATATCTTTGCGGTTCCTGGAAGGCTTACAAGTGAGATGTATAAGGAGTTCTTTACTCCGGATTATAGAACATTTGCAGAAGAGCTTATAAGTGAAAAGAATGTAAGAATGCCTGTGGAGAAGGACTCATTAATCACAAGACCGGCCACTCCTGAGGATCTTTTCAGGTTCAATGAGGATGGGACAGTCGCAAATAATTCAGACAAGTATGATCTGTATGCAAAACCTCTCTACAATTATGCGACATCAGGACTGATTCCTTCCGGATCGACATTTAAGATCGTGACAGGCTTAGCGGCATTAGAGGAGGGAGTCATCACTGCCAATACAATCATCAGAGATACGGGTTCTTTTTCAAATGAACGAATAGGGTCTCCAATCACAAATGAAGGTGGAGGATCTTACGGAAATACGGATCTGGCAAGAGCCATCGCTAAATCATCCAACGTATATTTCTCTGATGTGGGATATCGTTTGTATCAGGCAAAAGGTCTGAATGCTCTTGCAGAATGGGCATGGAAGCTTGGCCTAGGTCATAATCCGGAAGAACCTCTGCATAGTACCACAGGAATTGAAATCACAGAGACTATAACTGGAAACGTATATAATCATGTCAGCAAAGTGGAACTGACAAAAAGACTATTCATGTTTGATGTAGTCGATTTTCTCAGATCCGGTATATCACGTGTCAGCAAGCAGAATGGGACATTTCCGCCTATCGATATCGGAATCGACAATTCAGATATCGATGCAATTAAAAAGGCGAAAGAGGATATTAAAGTTGCCATCAGAGAAAGTCTGGATATCAGTCTGGAGGATGCAAACAACCTTGTCAGAAAGGATTATGGTAAAGTCATAGCATCCTTAACGGATGTTTTTGAAAAATACTTGCTTGTACTTCCAGAAGAAAAAGTTGCTGAATTGGCAACAGCAGAAAAATATGCTACTGAACTGGCGACGAAAATTGTCTATGACCAGTCCACTGAGATCATCAGTCCAAGAAATGTTCTGAATTCATCTCTTGGTCAGGGTGATAATCAGGTGACACTACTCCAGGTTGCAAATGCGCTCGCAGCCATCGTAAATGGTGGAACGAGATATAAA
>DATIRH010000223.1:0-2215 GCA_035469845.1 Proteiniclasticum sp.
GGTTGTTCCCAATTCACAACAATATAATCCTTTTCCAAATTCACTAAATTTCTCCTTACAGCACCTAATTGAGTGCCTCCTGGTCCTCCAGCAAGAAATAGAATGATAGGATTGTCTAAATCATTTCCTCTAATACTGATCCATTCTTTTCTTCCATTTACTACTACCTCTATCATTTCTGAGATTGAATTATCCGATTCAATTTCTATCTTCGGTGTATCTGCTGATACCTGAGATATGAAAACAGTGCCGACTGACATGAGTGTCACTATCAAAAACAAGCGGAATACTTTGATTCTTTTTCTACTGATGTTCTCATACTCTTCTGATTTTCTTTTTTTGTACCATATTTTACCTGTCTGCACCAGCATGAATAACAGAGATGCTACTATTACTACCAAAAGCATTATAAAAATCACTGTTTTAATCATTTCTTTCTCTCCTTACGTATTCTAATACGTATATCTTATACTAAGATAATAGTAACATTTCTTATGTTCCAATTTCAAATATTTTTGCCCAAAAGCTCTGAGTACCATCAACATACTGACAGAGTTCCATTTTATTTAATGTCCTTCCAGGTTATACTTGTCGGAAACAATTATCCTGATAATCGCAGTGTATTTTAGCTGGATTGTCTAGTTCAATTTGTTACATAAAAAGATCTGAGTTGCCTTAACTCAGATCTTTTTATGTGGCTTTTTCAGTGCCTTTGGGATCTCAGCACTCTTTAGTTTATATGTTCTGTCCTGAAATTCTTCCGAAAACAATGCATTCTGTGATCGCGCAGCTACCCAAACGGCTGGCTCCATGAACACCACCAACGACCTCACCTGCTGCATAAAGCCCTACAATTGTGTTACCATCAAAATCCAGAACCTGAGCTCTTTCGTTGACGGACAGACCACCCATGGTAAAGTGGACTTTAGGCCAAAGACGCATGGCGTAGAATGGTGCTTTTTCGATTGGAGAGGCTCCCTCCACAATCGGTTTCTTAAAATCATCATCAATACCCTTCTGCACAAATCCATTATACCGATCAATGGATGCTCGAAGGATTTCGGGATTCATATCATAAAAGGTTGCCAGGTCTTCCATGGAATCAAATGTTCTGACCACACCTTTTGAAATGGCTTTAGAAAGATCCCAACCAGCGTGTTTAACGGCTGTTTCATCAGCGATACCGATGCAAGGGTACCCTATGTGTAATATGGCATCCGCTGATTGTTTGCGATTGCCCAATTCATTGACAAATCTTATTCCTGTATGTGGATCAACAATCACTCCGTACTGGAATAAGATATAGTCCGCAAAGAGAGGGCCATATCCGAAGCCATGCTCATCTGGTGATGCCCAGGCTCCAAGCTGGATCTGCGACAGTTGAACTGATGCAGCACCTATGCTTAGAGCAGATTTTAAAACCTCTGCTGTAGCAAAGGGTTTATTGGTTGTCTGGATTTTTTCGTCCAGCCTTGGGTCCTGAATGGATCTGAAAACCACATCTGCTCCATACCCTCCAGAAGCGAGTATAATTCCTCTCCTGGTCCGAAACTTCTCAAGAGTGCCTGTATCGGTTTTATAATCATAATCTCTTAAAACAGCACAACCAATGACGTCTCCTTGACTATCTGTAATGATCGACTGAAAAGAAGTGCTGAAAAGAATAGGAATCCCTAATTCATCGATTTTTTGAAGCATCTTTTTTAGCATTGTCCTACCGGTTACACCTTCTGGTGTGTAACACCTTGCGACACTATGACCGCCAAAGATATCAACCCGATCCAAATAAGGTACCTTAAGGACATCGATGGTCCATTCAAAGGCACTCCTTGCATTGGATACTAGCGTATGCAGTAGTTTGGGATGATTCAGTTCAAGGCCGGCTTTTAACATATCGTCATACATCATCTGTTCACTGTCCTCAATACTCCACTTTTTTTGTAGTTTAGTATCAGGCGCTGCAATCCCTCCGTCGCTGATAATAGAATTACCACCCGCACTCTTCATTTTTTCGATGACGACTACATTTTTACCAGCTTCACTGGCTTCAATGGCTGCTGCCAGCCCTGCAAATCCACTGCCAACTACGAGTACATCGACTTGTTCATTCCACTGAATTTCTTTTTCCATATGAACCTCCTGAACATAATATTCTTAAACAAACTTCGCATCTGTCGTTCTCATCCTAACAAGCAGTGCTTAAGTTCTTTTCTCT
>DATIRH010000224.1:0-4003 GCA_035469845.1 Proteiniclasticum sp.
ATCAACGTTGCAAAGAAACGCAAATAATCTATAAAAAAGAGGCCAGATAAGTTGTGAAGCTTCACAACTTATCTGGCCTCTTTTTTATAGATTATTTGCGTTTCTTTGCAACGTTGATCACGATATTACCCACCACATTGCCGAAAATAACCGATGTAATCATAAAAATAAACAGCAGATAGGCAAGTGGCAGGAATCCTTCCAGATTACCGAAATACATCCGGTAGAATAAATATGGGATTACTATGATTCCAGCAACAGAAGGTAGAAATCGCAAAATATTGTTTGTTGTAAAATAAGACATTATTATACTGTAAAGTGCTCCACCAATGATAAAAAGCAGTATTACTCCAATAAGTCTCAAGGTTCCACTATCCATGTCATCAACTCCTAATTATTATCCCTTAGGATAAACTCAATGTAATTATACCAAAACATTGTCTTTTTTCAAAAATACTTCATAGTATTAATATAAACTTCATTATTTAGATAAATCTATTTTGTGATTCTAAGGTACAATAGGTAAAAGGTAACGAGGAGGTGCTGCTTATGAATGACCGGGAACTGAAAAAGATGGAAGGCAGATGGTTCTTACAGTACTCAGGATGCCCATTCTGGCAAAGAGGAAGCGTTGATACGATATCATTTAATTATGAGCTTATGCACAAGGGAGAAGATCTGGTTCTTAAAGAAAGAGTGGAGTTTCGAAAAAATGGAAAGATGAAAACCAAAAGCGGTTTTGAGATTCCATTAGAAAAATCAGATGTTTTAAGTTGGAAGGGTAGCGGAATGAACAGGTTTTTCCGAAACCAGTCTAAAGTACTTTATAATATGGATGGTATTCTCATCATATGGTTTGAAAAAACAATGTCAACACCTGAATCAATTGACGTACTTACAAGAAAAAAACACTTAAGTGCTGAGGAAAGTGCTTACATCTTCAGTATTCTGGAAACCCTTAAAGATACTACGAAGTTTATCAGTGAACTTGAATCGGTTAATATGCTATGAGAGACAGGGAAACAATGAATTGAATTGATTGAAAATTTTGTCAAATAGCGAATAAAGCTTGAAAAAATGCCGTTTTTAATCTAAAATAGAATTAACATAAATATTAAATCAACAAGGGGGCAAACCATATGAAGACATACATTTATGCAAGAAACATAACACTTACTGACGGTTTAAAGGAGGCGGTTGAGACCAAGCTGAACAGACTGGACAAATACTTTAGTCAGCCAGTAGAAGCTAGAGCCACATTAAGTGTAACAAAAATGGACCAGACATTTGAAGTGACGATCCCCTTCGGTAATGTTCTTTTAAGAGCAGAAGAATCCAGCGATGATATGTATAAATCCATCGATCTGGTACAAGATAAACTGGAAAGACAAATAAGAAAATATAAGACAAAAATAGAAAGAAAAGCTGGTGATCAATCCGTAAGATTTAATGACACAGCCTTTACACAATCAGAAGATCTGGAAGGTGATGACGCCCCTAAAATTGTCAGAACCAAGAAGATCTCCATGAAGCCGATGTCCAAAGAGGAAGCAGTACTTCAGATGGAACTGCTGGGACATAACTTTTATGTATTTGAAGATGAAGAAGGAGAGACCGGTGTAGTTTATAAGAGAAAAGATGGAAATTATGGTCTCCTTGAAAGAGAAGAAGAATAATAAGATACAGTAGGGAGCATCGAAAGATGCTCCTTTTTTCTTGCAGTTTGTTCTATTATTACTGGTTTCAAAAGTTAATGTTAAGTTAATTTTTATAGAGTAAAATGACAAAAGAATCAATCAATACACCTGAATACAAAGAGCCTAAAAGATTGATATATATTGTGGATAAGTGCTATAATATTATCTGGGTCATTATACCTTTTGTTTAACTATGAGGAATGAGTATGGCCTGACTTGAAAATAAGATTTAAATAAAAATTTGGAGTTGAAAAAATGGGATTATTTAATAAGGTTTTTGGAACCTACAGTGAGCGGGAAGTGAAAAGAATAGAACCTCTTGCCGACAAAGTGGAAGCCCTGGACGCTGAATTTCAAAAACTGACGGACGAAGAGCTGAGAGCAAAGACAGTAGAATTCAAGGAAAGACTGGAAAAAGGAGAAAGTCTGGATGATTTATTACCAGAAGCTTTCGCCACAGTAAGAGAAGCCTCCGCAAGAGTGCTTGAAATGAAGCATTTCCGTGTCCAGATCATCGGTGGTATCATCCTTCATCAAGGAAGAATTGCTGAAATGAAAACTGGTGAAGGTAAAACACTGGTGGCTACGCTGCCTTCTTACCTGAATGCACTGACCGGAAAAGGTGTTCATGTGGTTACAGTCAATGACTACCTGGCTTCCAGAGACAGAGACTGGATGGGACAGATTTTTGAATTCCTGGGAATGACCTGTGGTGTTATTGTTCATGGTCTTACCAATGAAGAGAGAAAAGAAGCCTATCAGTCAGACATCACCTACGGTACCAATAATGAATTCGGATTTGATTATCTGAGAGACAATATGGTGGTCTATTCTGAAAGAAGAGTACAGAAAGAACTGAACTTTGCCATCGTGGATGAGGTCGACTCAATCCTGATTGATGAAGCCAGAACACCGCTGATCATTTCGGGTCAAGGGGACAAGTCTACAGAGTTCTATAAAGTAGCAGATTTCTTTGTCAAGACACTAAAGAAGGATGTTCACTTTACATTGGATGAAAAAGCCAAATCCGTTGTGCTGACAGAAGAAGGTGTAGCGAAAGCAGAAGAAACCTTCCATCTTGAAAATTATGCAGAACCAAAGAATATGGAGCTGCAGCATCATGTCACTCAGGCATTGAAAGCCAATTACCTGTTTAGAGTGGACAAGGATTACATGGTAAAAGATGATGAAGTAATCATCGTAGATGAGTTTACAGGCCGACTTATGGAAGGTAGAAGATATTCCGATGGACTCCACCAGGCCATAGAAGCCAAAGAAGGCGTGAAGGTTGAAAGAGAATCTAAAACACTTGCGACCATCACTTACCAGAACTATTTCAGAATGTACAAGAAGCTTTCCGGTATGACCGGTACAGCACTTACTGAGGAAGCTGAATTCAGACATACCTATGGACTGGATGTTATTGTCATACCTACAAATGTACCAATAACAAGAGCAGATCAGCCTGACCTTATTTATAGAAACGTACAATCCAAATATAAAGCAGTTGTAGAGGAAATCAAAGAAGCCTACGCAATAAGACAGCCTGTACTTGTGGGAACCACATCTATTGAGAAGTCGGAAATTCTTTCCACTCTGCTGAAGAAAAATGGTATACCTCATGAAGTCCTGAATGCAAAATACCATGAGAAAGAAGCTGAAATCGTATCAGGTGCCGGTCAAGCCGGATCCATCACCATCGCCACTAACATGGCTGGTAGAGGTACAGATATCAAGCTGGGAGAACATGTTGTTGATGTGGGTGGTCTGAAGATCATCGGTACTGAAAGACATGAATCCAGACGTATCGACAATCAGTTAAGAGGTCGTTCAGGTCGTCAGGGAGACCCAGGAGAATCAAGATTCTATCTTTCACTGGAAGATGATCTGATGAGAATCTTCGGATCTGAGAAACTATTCGGAATGATTGATAATATGGGACTTGGAGATGATGCCATCGAATCCAAGATGGTCACAAAGTCCATCGAAAACGCCCAGAAGAAAGTGGAAGGAAACAACTTTGATACCAGAAAAACCCTTCTTGGTTATGATGATGTCATGAACATGCAAAGAGAAGTGATTTACGGACAGAGACAGCTGGTTCTTGAAGGGAAAGACCTGAAAGAAAATATTCGAGCAATGCTTCACAATGTTGTTGCAACCGCAGTAAATATACATCTGTCAAACGGTTCTGAAAGAGAAGAAGGAATCAGAAATCTCATCATTTATATGGAAGATGTTTTTGTTCCACATGGTACATTAAGTGCCGAAAAACTGCAGAAAATGAACAACCAGGAAATAGAAGA
>DATIRH010000225.1:0-2057 GCA_035469845.1 Proteiniclasticum sp.
TAGAAGATCTGAGAGAAGCACTGAAAGGTGTATTTGACATAGAACGAATCGTATCCAAAATTGCGCTGAAATCCGTCAATCCGAAAGAGATGATCACCTTGAAGAAATCACTGGGGAATCTGCCTGCCATCAAAGAACTCATTGGTCTGATAGATTATGGGGAATTATCAAGATTAGCAGGGAAATTTGATCCATTGACTGACATTTTCGACCTTCTTGATCGAAGCATTGAAGAGGATGCACCCATGTCGCTGAAAGACGGTGGGATTATCCTCAGCTCCTTTAATGAGGAGATAGCAGAACTTCGAGATATCAAGATCAACGGGAAAAAATGGATAGCCGAAATGGAGCAGAAAGAAAGAGAATTCACAGGCATCAAGTCACTGAAGGTAGGATACAACAGAGTCTTCGGATATTACATCGAAATCACAAAATCAAACTACAACAACATTCCAGAAGGCAGGTATATCAGAAAACAGACCTTGGCAAATGCGGAAAGATTCATTACGGAAGACCTGAAGATCATTGAAGATAAAATTCTAGGCGCGGAAGAAAAGCTGTCGACACTTGAATATAAAGTGTTCAGTGAAATTCGAACATCCGTAGAACTTGAGATTGAAAGATTGAAACAAACAGCACGTATCATTGCTGATATCGACTGTTACCAGTGTCTGGCGAAGGTTGCCAGAGACAACAACTATGTGAAACCTCAGCTTAATGAGGATGGCAAGATCACCATATCAGAGGGAAGACATCCAGTTGTGGAAAAAATGATGCAGAAAGGAGAGTTCGTCTCCAATGATCTAGGCATGAATCAGAAGGACCAGAGATTCCTGATCATAACAGGTCCAAATATGGCTGGTAAATCGACTTATATGAGACAGGCGGCGCTGATCAGTCTGATGGCTCAGATCGGGTCCTTCATCCCTGCAAAATCTGCTAGCCTGCCCATTTCAGATCGTATCTTTACAAGAATCGGTGCCTCTGATGACCTGGCAGGCGGAAAATCCACCTTTATGGTGGAGATGAGTGAGGTTTCTGATATCCTCCTGAATGCCACCAGCAGCTCACTGATTATTCTGGATGAAGTGGGAAGAGGTACCAGTACTTATGACGGCTTATCCATTGCCTGGGCTGTAATAGAGCATATACTGAAGTCGATTCCTGGTGCAAAGACCTTATTTGCAACACATTATCATGAGCTTACAGCACTCGAAGGGGAACTTGATGGTGTGAAGAATTACTCGGTTCTTGTGAAAGAAGTCGGAAAAACCATAGCATTTCTTAGAAAGATCGTACCAGGTGGTGCAGATGAATCCTATGGTATCGAGGTAGCAAGACTAGCTGGACTTCCAAAAAACCTTTTAGGAAGGGCAAAAGAGATTTTGAGCAAACTGGAGAAAAAGGATGCCAAGGTCATCAAGGGAATCAGCAGCATCAAAGAAGAAAAAGAAGTGCTCCAGATCGGGCTGTTTGATTATGAGAAGGATCTGATGCTTGAAAAGCTGCAGGCACTTGATGTGATGAACATTACACCCATGGAGGCACTGAAAATTCTCTATGAACTGAATACGGAAGCCAAGGAGTTAAACTAATGGGAAAGATAAACATCCTATCAAAAGACACCTTCAATAAAATTGCGGCTGGAGAAGTCGTAGAAAGACCCGCTTCGGTGGCAAAGGAACTGGTAGAAAACTCTATTGATGCAAAAGCCACTGAAATCTATATTGAAATTCTAGAAGGTGGAGAAAAGCTCATTAAAATTGTAGACAATGGAGAGGGCATTCTGGAAGAAGACATGCGTAATGCCTTTCTTCCTCATGCCACCAGTAAAATAAAGACTGCTGAAGACCTCTTCTCCATCAGCACCATGGGCTTTCGTGGGGAAGCGCTGTCTAGTATCTCCTCTGTATCAAAGGTTCTGACGAGATCTAAAACCAAAGAGAATGATGGACGTGAGATTCTTGTTGAAGGTGGAGAGATAAGATACGAGAAGTTCTCCTCCATGGACCAGGGAACCTTAATGGAAATAAGAGATCTGTTTTATAATGTTCCGG
>DATIRH010000226.1:0-3395 GCA_035469845.1 Proteiniclasticum sp.
AATGGTAAAGACAGGTGTGCCTAGGAGATTCTTAAAGTGTACTGGAGCACCGTCGGGAGATTCATTTGCATCTCCCTGGGTGTAGAAGCGCTGATTGCTCGCATCTATATCAATGACACGATGCGTCGCCACAGTAAGTGACTCATCCACAACGAAAGTTATGGGACTGCCAATTTCAATTTCAGAAGGCTCCACAGGTCTTATATAAATAACTGATCCTGTTTTGTAAGCTGGTTCCATTGACCCTGATAAAACGGTAAATACCTGAAGTCCTAAGAGCCTCGCTCCTACCAGCAGCATGGCCAGTAAAATGGTCAGAATCATCAGTACTGTGGTTATTCTGTTTATCACATTTCTCAGAACGGTACTTTGCGTATTCTCTGAATATTTCGGACTAGTACTTTCTATCAACATTCTCACCCCGCTAGTAATCTGGTTAACTTTCGACAATTATTGCTATTTAAACTACATAAACCGCAAACTTTGAATATAGTATATCATGTTATTGATTTGTAAAGAATAATAAACGACATAATACTCAACATTATTGCATTTTATTTTGGTTGTTCTCGATATTACTTAAATTTTACTCAATAGTTTTAATATAACAATTATTCACCTCAATAATTTTTACATAACGTATTATCAGACTATTCAAATATATTTGCATCACTTAATTTCACCTATATTACACTCAGACAACTAAATACATTGACTCAATTTCAATAATATATATTGTATGTACTATTTTATCTTTTCAATGTCACCGCTATAACTACATCAGATGTATTTGTCTCTGAAAATCGTGCATAAAAAGAGACGACCCAACGGTCGCCTCTTTCATACAATATTGAATTATTCCTGATAGTCCAGTTCAATGTGCCTCTAATCAACCTATAGCAATTTATCCAGCACTCCATAGGCGATGAAGGTATAGACCACACTGATCAAAGTACCCATGAGATAGTACTCCGAAAAAATCTTATTCTCCAGCATTTTGAATCTGGCCAATGATTTCACAGCAATGATAAAACCGATGGATGCAAACTGACCGGAGTACAAGAAGATCACAATCAGGATTCGCTCAAGAATCCCGATCCACTTTCCTGCTTTGACTTCGTCAATGAATCCATGAACTATGGGGTTTTCTCCCACTTTCAGAATCTCATTCAGAATGTGGGTGTAGTTATCCACTTTCTCATACACTTTATCCAGCATAAGCGGAATGAAGTATGCACCTGAAAAGGAGATATAGAGAACAAGAAAGATCTTCTTCAGATTCTCATAAGATATCCCGTTGTCTGCATTGTTAACACTTATGAACCCTCCGCCCAGATTGTTATACTCTATGACAGTACCACCTGTCACCAGGAGAATGATCATAATATGAAGGACCTGATCCGAGACGAAGAGCAGAAGATTCGAAATCTTAGGTGCCGTTTTCGTCTGCAGTATGTTTTGAAGCTTCTGCTTCACTATGTCGATGACCAGATGAGCTGCGATTATAACAACCACTTTTAACACTACTGTACTCAAGCTGCTCAGACTTAAAAGCAGCAGAAAAGGAAGTGATGTTAAAAGAAGCGCTGCTCCATGCAGAAGATACCCTTTTAGTTTCATGTCCGCTTTCGCTTTTACAGTATTTCCTGTCTGGATCACAAAATCTGCCAATGTGTGTGAAATGAGCATACTTAGCGTAAACATCAGTTGATCTCCCTCCTTAGCTTCATCAGGTCATACAAGGCTCTGAAAGAAAGCAGCACCTCTTCAAGATTGGAAGCACTTAATCTGTCATAATAGCTGGTTTTGGTGATGCCGATTTGATCCAGAGCCTGCTCCAGATCAAATCCCAATAATTCATAACGGATGGCTTCCCACTGCTTTTCAGTTATTCTGCTGATTGTAGTGTTCATCAGCGGCAGCAGATAATTGCATACCTGGTCCGTCTGACTATAGCCACTGATGATCCGACCACTGTATCCATTCTTATTCTTGACCTTTTCCAGCTGATCTCTGGCATTCCAGAAGATCGGACCATTCATTTCCCAGGAATTCTTTCTTATTTCACCGTCAATTTCTCCGATGCTGATGCCATATCTCACTTCAAATGGACTAAGATAGCTTAGGGTCAGCATCATGAGGTTACCAAGACCTTCGTTAAATGGAAACAAGATCTGAATCTCATCTCCTTGAGATATATGATACGCTCTGTCGTGTCCATAAATCTGTACAATGGCCTCATTGATGAGATCGATTTTCTCACGTAGCATTCGGTTAAATGTCTGATAATCAAGCTTTGAGGATTTACTGATGTCCATGGTGATGACGATAAAACCCTGATCATCATCTGCCTCTGCATTCTTCAGTACGTACTGTCCTCTTGATATATTTCTGATGATCCCCATCTTCTTTAACTGGAATATATACCAGCTCACCGTATTTCTCTCGATGTTACCAAAGACATCCGTATAGAACTGGAAAAAGTCATCCACACTGATCATCTTGTAATTTTTGAACTTTTCTTCGAGTTCTGCAATATGCAGGTTCTTATCTGCGATTCCCATGGTTCAAACCCCCTTTTCCTTATAGTATCATAAACAATCTATTAATCAAAGGTTTTTCCATGTTTTAACCCTGATAAAGTTATTTCCGTCTTTAAACTCTAATAATGTAATTTCCTACTTTTAGCTCATTCCAACTTATTTCCTGCTTTTAACAGAATATAGTTGTTTTCGATGCTTAGCTGCTCTCTATTTCCTGATTCCTTTCTGTTCAACTGTATTGTTCAATTATTTATATAATTGCAAAGTCGAAAAAATGAGAGCCCTGAATCAGATTTGACTCTGATTCAGGGCTCTAACTTAAATTGTCAGAAACGATTTTGAAACTTTTTTCATTTCATCTTTTGCTTGAATCATGACATTTTCAAATCTTGCCATTTCTCCATGCTCTTTAATATACTCAAAGGCGGCTCTGCTGCCAGCCAAAGCAAGTTCAGTATTCACATTGATCTTTCTGATGCCAAGGCTGAAAGCTTCTGTAAGTACTTCCTTCGTTATGCCTGAACTTCCATGAAGTACCAGAGGGGTCTCTGCTTCATGATAGATTTCCTGAATCCGATTCAGATTGATATCAGGTTTTCTTTTATAAAGCCCATGGGCATTCCCTACTGCTATGGCCAGTGCATCCACCTTTGTTTCACGGATGAAATAAGATGCATCCTCCACTGTTGTGCAGATGATTTCCACTTCATCGCTTCCATCCTCTTTGTTGAGGTAACCTAGTTCCCCTTCAACGGATACGCCTCGCATTCTTGCATAATCTACTACCTCTTTTGTTTTCCTTATGTTGTCCTCAAGGGGCAGCTTTGATCCATCATACATGACAGACGTAAA
>DATIRH010000227.1:0-13428 GCA_035469845.1 Proteiniclasticum sp.
TGGCGGACAAGGGGTCAACATAACTTAGCAGTGCCACATGCTGGGAATCCAGCTTATCCACGGTTGAAAAATAGAGAAAATAGGCAAGTCCTGTATGAATGATACCAAGGACCAATGCATAAGGCAGAGCTTCCACTGGAATATAAAACGCATCGAATTCTCCCGAAACGCCCATATAGATACCTAGGACAAGAAGAGATAATAAAAGTTCCATAAAAGTGCGGTCCATACCCCCAATGCTTTTCATCCGTCGATTGAAGATGATGACAAGAGCATAGAAGAAAGCTGCAGCAAGTCCATATAAAATTCCTGTGCTGTCCATATCGTTCATGACCGTGATATCCTTCATCTGAAGGACTGCAAGACCGAAGAAGGACAATAGGATTGTAATGACTCGTATCCCTGTTAGCCTCACGCCAAATATAACAGCGGTCAAGAGGATGAACATGATGGGCGCCATATAATAGGCTAAAGTGGCGCTGGTGATTGTCGTATTCTTGTAGGCTTCAAAAAGAAGGATCCAGTTGATGCCTAAGAATACGCCGCCGAAGAATAAGCTGCTCTTATTGGACAACACGGCTTTCTTATCTATTTTCTTCTTTGAAAAGAAGTAGATGAACACCATGACAAAAGTCCCCACAAAGCTTCTGATGAAAGCGATATGCAGTGAAGGAATCGGAATTTTTCTCACAAAAAGTCCGATGCTGCCAAAAATCAGCATGGAAATAATAAATATGATCTTATTTCTGTTTTTCTTCATCGTCATCCCCTTCTTCTGGAGGTTCATCGATTCCACCTGGTACGAGATTTCTGTCCTTTCAGGTTTTCCAGTACCCTGATTCGGCTTCTATTTGTTTCTAGATTCCATGACCTTTTCTTCCATTTCGTAGATTTTCTTCACTTCCTGATGGGTCAGATTGGACATGGTCTCTTTTCTGAAATGAAGTCCCAGTTCATCACGGGTCATCTTTTTATCCTTGGTGAGATCTCTCCATGAGATCTTCTTCCTGCCCATATAGAGATCATAATCCACAATTCTGGTACCGTCATCCACATATTCCATTCCCAATAGAATTTTCTTGATGTATTTAGGTTCATAGAATGTAAAGAAACGGACACTGTAGACATCTACCGCCAGAAGCATTTTCGGATAATCCTTTGTCCAGGTGCTCCCCAGAACAATACCCATTTCCAGTTCCGTCAGAACATTCATGAGCCTGTCAAAATGAAGCTGAAAAGCGCCGTACATATCATAGATTCTTATATCCATTTCATACCAGATCTTATTTTTAAGCCCGCTGTTCAGATATTTCAGCGCATTACTTCTCAGTTCCTTGTAAATGGTGAAATAGTTCTCGTTCACAAGAATACATTTTTCCATATAGATATCGCTCAAAGTCACCTGACGATTCAGTGATTTATCTGTTAATGCGATGATGACTCCCTGTTCAAGATTGCTGTTGATGAACTCCATGAGACTGCCTTCAACGCCTCGATAATTCTCCTGCAGCTCATCAAATACCTTTTCCATATCACCCATGGTTCTCATGATGATGGTTCTAGAAACGATCTTGGTTCTTGTGATGGCGCATGCAAGACCACTGTTTATGAGACCTGCCAGAATCACTGTAGGCTCATCCGTAAGCACCAGGGCATTTTTCTCATCGCTGCCCTTTAATACCTTCTCGTCACTTGAAGTCAGCAGTACAATGGTTTCGCCTTCTGTAGCGAAGCTGAATGCATCCATCAGGGACAAGAGTCCCTGCGCGGAATCGACATTGAAATACGCTTTTAATCTGTCATCCTCCTGACTATCGATCAGAAGGATACCTGGGCCTGTCCTTAATAATTCAACCATACCAATGCTCCTCACACAATTTATTATAATCCGCTTTTTACTCTTCTGTATCTGTTGCTGTCTGTACCCCAGGGGTACCTCAATTCGTGTACCTTTCCACTGGAAGCATCAATGACATTGATGCTTGATACCCCGTTGAGAAACCATCTGGTCCTCACTTTGTGGTTTTTCTTCTTTGGATTGTGACCGTAAAGATTGTAATCCTTCGGATCTGTAATCACATCCTCGTAGTAATGAGAAAGGTGGAAGTCATGTCCTTCAATTTTTAAAAGCGCATCCATTTCAATGAGGATACTTCTAGTGACCAGAGCTTGCACTTCCCTGTATTTGTCATGATTTCCCATGACCAGATATATATCTTCTGCTGAGGAAAACTCCATGATCCTGATGATTTTCCTTGCATCATTTATGAATTCATTCATCAGGTTCTCATTGAACTCCAGCTTGATATGGTCTGCCAGATCACCTGTATGTATAATCACCTTCGGATTCAATTTCCGTATCAGTCTTCTTATGGCCGGATAAATCGCCCGAGGCGTGTCTGAGATATGGAGAATCAGGTCCTGTTTCTCTCTGATCTCTTCCGGAATATAAATTCTTCCCAGTGCACTGTATACGCCTTGTTTCAGTTTTTTCATTTCTTTCTCCTTGAGAATTCCTGCTTCAATCATATCATACAGGAATCCCCTGAAACAGATTGATTTTATGTTTAAATAAGGACTGTTCAATCGAACAGTCCTCTTCTTTAAATTTTCAGTTGTCCAATCAGCCGAGCACTATTTCTTCTTCAAGCCATACGGAAATACTTCCTGCTTCAGCAGGGAAATCACCGTAACCCTCTTCGTTCACTGTCACCTTATCTCCACAGTTGCCTGTGAAATCTGTATATATTTTTCCGGAATGGTATTTATCCATATACATGGAAATAGTTTTCTTTTCCTTTGTAGAAATAACAACTGCACATTTTCCGGGATGGTTCTCAGTTCCCTGTCTTACCCATCCGATGAGATCCTTTTCCTTGAAGTAATCGTCCTGAGCTCCATAGGCATGGTTCTTTCTGATCAGAGAAAGAACATCGATCTTCTCTTTCATGGGTTTTATCATATATTCTCCACCGATACCATAATAATCCCCATAAAAAATGCAGGGATATCCGTCTTTACGAAGGAGGATGATACCATAGGCGATTTCCTTGAACCACTCCTTTACAAAGGACTCCAGAGATTGTCCCGGTTCTGAATCATGATTGTCCACAAAAGTGACACTCATGGGTGGATTTTTTTTAGTTACGGTGTTGTCAAATATTTTTCTGAGATCGTAGTTTGCTGAATCCTGGGATGCGGAATACATATTGAAA
Organism: Proteiniclasticum sp.; assembly: GCA_035469845.1. Taxonomy (GTDB): domain Bacteria; phylum Bacillota; class Clostridia; order Clostridiales; family Clostridiaceae; genus Proteiniclasticum. The sequence continues at coordinate 3,216 of DATIRH010000227.1, forward strand.
TGAAGACCGACATCAAAGAGATCCATGTTATATTTTGTGGACTTCATAAATTTCATTTTGTTTTTTACTTCATGATCCCAGTACTCTCCCAGGAAATAGAATTCATCACCCATCTTTTCTTTGATGTGTCTTGTGAAATCTTCAAGGAACGCGCTGTCGATATGCTTCACTGCATCAAAACGGATCCCGTCCAGCTGAAGCTCTTCTATGAACCAGTCTACCCATCTCTTTAGTTCTTCCTTCACATCCGGGTGCGCATGATCTATGTCCGCAAACATCAGATAATCGAAGTTTCCGTTGTCATGGGATACACCCCAGTTCCAGCCCTTGTTTTCTCCTATGATTCTGAAAATGCCCTTATCTCCCGTACTCGAATCGTAATCCACACCGGTGAAATGATTGTAGTTCCATGTGAAATCAGAATACTTTCCTTTTCTTCCTGGAAAGTTGAATCCTGTCCATGCTTTGATATTTCTTGGCTTTTCAATATCCTTTGTGCGGTTATTGCTGTCCACTTTCACTGCCATGAACTCTTCTTCGAAATCTGCTCCTGCTTTGTGATTAAGGACCACATCCGCGTAGACATACATTCCTTCATCATGGATTGCCTTGATAAGATCAAGCAGTTCTTCCTTTGTGCCATACTTCGTACGCACGGAACCTTTCTGGTCAAATTCGCCAAGATCATAGAGATCATAGACCCCATATCCAGAATCATTTGTCCCTGTGGCCTTACATACCGGTGGTAGCCAGACTGATGTGACCCCTATACGCTTCATGTCTACCAGTTTTTTCTTAAGATCTTTATAATAATTCCCGTCATCAGGGATATACCATTCGAATCCCTGAAACATTAATCCATTGTCCATTTTAAGACACCTCTTTTGTTTTAGTTGAATATAACCTGTTATTATTATACACAATTTTAAGACTATTTCACCCTAAATGTTTGAGGCGCCTTCTTGTAGACCATTGTCACCGCAACAATGCCATAAATCAGTGAGAACAGGATGATAAAAGGTAAAAAACTGGATGCCCCTGTTCTGATCTGCATGGCCATATAGGAAGCCAAGTAGACAAGTCCGTTGATGATGCTGAAAATAGGACTTTTCACTTCCATGGAGGAAGTGTATGGCTGAAAAATGTAATACATGAACATGTAGTGTATCGAGAAAAACAGCGACAGTGAAATAATCATGAGAAGTACCGGTAGGATTTCCATGTAATTTCCTGCCCCTGACGCAAAAGTGATGAGAAGCAGTCCGATAATAATCGCAAAGGTCGGAATCATGTTACCCGCAATGACCCTTCTAAGACGCAGCGTGAACATATGAAGCAGCGCTTTGGGCTGCCTGTAAAATCCGTAGTGCATCATGGAGAGATCACAGTTGTAGAACATCGCCTTCGTCTCCCGGTTGGAGTTGCAAAGCATGTACATGACGAATATGAACAGAGGATATTGTGTGCTGAGTCCTAAGGACAGTTCACTCAGCACAATATCGTCGACAAAAATACTCAGACCAAAAAGCAGAATAAAAACTAGAACAACGATGCCTGTCTTCACGAAAACAGGTTTTCTGAAAAATTTTCTGTGCCGATCAAAAAACAGTGCATTGAGAAAAGCATATCCTTCCTTCTCTTTGTACTTTGAATGGTCCAGATATGTGTCTCCAAAATCCTTGTCATTCATCTTCACATCTGCAAATCTTGCTTCGCTTACAGCTGTCTGTATCGTACCGATTTTATCCAAGGTGGTCACCCTGCTCACCACTTCAGTGTAGGCATGAAATTTCCTGATGTAGAAAAATGATGAAACACCAAGAATAAACAGGATGATGATGAATACAGGATGAAGCAATACGCTTCCTCCATTAAACCCAGGTACGAGAAAATACAGTCCGTACCCTGCTATAAAGACCAGGAGATAAAGTATCACTAGTGTGATGTTGTGTTCTTCCAGCACAAAGCTCTTCTTTTCAAATCCATAGAGATGTAGAGCTTCCGCAGTCAGGGACATCATCGTTGCCATGATTGAAAGAAGTAGCGCTGTCAGCAGATTCATCCCCATAAGACTCCCGAGCGCTATAAAGGATAGTGTCCTACCCGTGAACTTGAAGCCCTCTTTCTTCAGAAGATGGGCATGCGTATACTCCCTTGGATTCATCCTAAGCTCTTTGATCATGATGAACTTCTGAAAGTTCAGCTCCAGAATCAGTGAGCTCAGCATCCTGAGCACAAAGTAAAACATGAAAATCAGCGTGAGGGGCTTAGGCATTCCTCCTTCTCCCATAATAAACTGTGGCAGCACCACAAAAATCCCAGGTAGAAGCAGCGCTTTTATGGCGCTCCATAGGAAGTGATAGATAAAAGCGACGTACCCGAGAAAGCTTTTAATTTTCAGAAAGGAATAGTTTGTATTCTTTAATATATTTTTCAGGAAAAACAGTTTCTTCAGAAAGAAGAGAAATCCATTGATGAAGATGGAGGTCTCTACCTTCATGATGGTAACCACATTACTAAGCATCGCTTCTCTCCTTCAATCTAAGAATTATTTCCTCCTCAAAGTTCGGGTCACTGAGCATTTCGTGATCCAAAAGAGACAGCATCCCATCATTTAGAATGACGATTTCATCACACAGATCCGTAGCCAGCTGCAGAATATGTGTGGAGAAAATGATGATATGGTTCTGCCTGATACTTTTTAATAGTTTTTTGATTTCCAGTGCCACAACGACATCCAAAGACGTAAGTGGTTCATCCAGAAGAATCACTGGCGGTTTCGCAATGAGAAACAGAAGCATCTGAACCTTGTTTTTCATACCGTGGGAATAATTCTTGATCAGGAGATGCCGGTCGGTCTCATCGATTTTGATCAGATCGAAGTAATCATCTATGGTATCATCCCCCTTCAGCTTCTCCTTGTTGATGTCCATGAAGAACCGGATGAACTCGTATCCTGTCAGAAAATCAGGCAGAACAGGGGAAGAGTATACATAGGATAGATCCTCGATGGAAAGTTCTCTGTTTTGCCCATCGATTTCAAGATGCATGGTTCCTCCATCCTCTTTCACTTCATCGGCAAGAATATTGAATAGGGTTGTTTTACCCGAGCCATTTCTTCCAAGAAGAGCATAAATTTTTCCGTTTTCAAAGTCAAAACTCACATCTTTCAATACTTCTTTACTATCAAAAGATTTTCTGATCTGTTCCAGTTGCAGTTTCATTTGATACACCTCGTTTTTTTATTTTCTATGTGGTTTATTATACCATATAAAGCAATAAACTATAACTGTTTATAGCTATATTTTTATACTATTTTGTTAAATATAAATCAATACGTATAATCATAGCACTACAACCGTTACAGAACAATACACACTCATTGTTCTACTCGAATAGGATTAAAATCAGTGCAATTGAATAAACATCGACTTTATTTTATATATAATTACATATTATTGAGATATTAATATATAAAAACACTTTGTAAACTCAATATTTCTTAACACTTTATTTCATGTTTATCAACATCTTCGCTTTACAATTAATTTGTGTTATAGAACATATTTAATCGAAGGAGTGATCTTATGAATGATTTAACAACGACCATTGAGCAGAGTCTACCTGACATATTGCTAGGTATACTTTTTCTCATTATTGCCATCTTGGCTGGTTACCTCGTAAAAAATCTTATAGTAAAAGGTTCAAAGGCTTTGAAGTTGGACCAGAAATTTGGTGAACGCTCAAAGGAAGCAACCAGTATTCCTGAACTTCTTGGTAAGCTGGGCTTTATCTTAACCGTTCTATTCTTCTTACCAGGAATTTTTGATCGATTTGGACTGAATAATATTTCAACTCCACTTACCGGTATGCTAGGAACCTTCCTTGGATACATTCCAAGGCTCATAGGGGCAGCACTCTTACTATTCTTAGGATTTGTAATCGCTAAGATTGTACAGCAGCTTGTAAAGGGTTTTCTTGAGAGAATAAAAGTGGATAAGCTGAAAGAAAAGATGGGACTGAAAGATTCTCATACATATACTCAATCAGATACCCATACTTATCCTAAATCAGACACCCATACCTATTCTCAGACAGATCCTCAAACTGCTGGAGATGCGTCGAGAAACGCTCTACCATTAGCTGATTTAGGTGGAAAAGTGCTTTATGTCATCGTACTTATTCCATTTATCATTGCAGCTCTGGAAGTACTGAGTATTGATGCAATTACAGATCCCGCAGTACTGATGCTGACCAGTATCACAAGCATCATTCCACAGATTTTAGCTGCTGGAATCCTGATCCTTATTGGAATCTTCATAGCAAAACTTGTTGGAGATCTTGTTGAAAACATTATCGACGGATTTGGAATTTCTGATAAAGTCGCAGATGTTATGGATGAACCTAAGTCTACAGGCTTTGATCTTGGAAACGTAGTTGGGATTGTAGTGAAAGCACTGATCATCCTGTTCTTCACAGTACAGGCGTTTGATCTTATCGGGCTTTCCATCTTCCAGTCTATCGGCGCAGCAATCATCGCTTATCTTCCAATGATTTTAAGTGCACTGCTTATCCTCATCGGTGGATACATCCTAGGTTCTATTGCCAAGAGATTTATTGTCAAGATGGTACCAGAAGCCAGATTTGCAGCTATCGTCGTTAAAAGTCTAATTGTTGCAATTGCAGCTCTTATGGCTCTATCACACTTAGGAATCGGCGCTCTGTTTGTAGAAACTTTATTCATCGCCATCATCGTTTCGGCAGCAGTGGCATTTGCTCTTGCATTCGGTATCGGTGGTAGAGATTTCGCTAAGAGTACTCTTCTGAAATTAGAGAAGAGTATGGAAGAAAATAAAGGCAGCATGAAAGAAATCCAAAAGAAGGTTGAGGCTGAAGATCGAAAGAAAGAAGCTCAGAACGAAACAATGGATGACTTGGAACATGATGGACCAGTAATCACTGAAGTTCACCATGATGATTTAAGATAACCAGTAGACCAAAGAAGTAAGTTCCCCCTTTCTTCTTAAATAAAAAGTGACCGCCAAGGATAGTAATCCTTGGCGGTCATCTTTTTGCGGATACATCTCATTCTCATTGATTCTCAGCTTTATTATGATTGAACAACTTATCTGAATTAAGTATAATATTGTTATATGTCTGTTATGTTACTTAATTAAAGTTTGTCATACTTTAGAGGAGGCAGGAATGGAAGAAGTGGAAATCAAACCAAAAATCAGAATCTATAACTGGAAACTGCTCCTTTTTTCTATCACTGAAGCTGGAGCAGTTGTATATGGGATTCTTCACTACGATGGATTGAGTCACCTGTTTATCATCGTGTTAGCAGTTTTTCATATCATACTGAACTTGTCCAATGCACTGACAAAATCAGGAAACGAAGAATACCTGAACAGCGTCGAAAAACAGAAGAAATCGGCTCATGAGCGATTAGGAAAATTCGCATTTTTAGATGGCTCAGCCCCCATTTTTCTTTTTCTGGCTGCGTGGATCACTTCTTTGTGGCTGCCTTCCTGGCGGTGGCTCATTGGACTGTTCCTCATTCTAGCTCTTTCTCTGATGGTCAAGTCCATATCAAAAGACGTGTCTGACAATTATTCGTAGAACAATAATATGCTGCTTTCGTTCAGGAGTTGCAAAAGGGATTCAAAAAATTGAATCCCTTTTAGAATGCCTGGATATAACACTATCAGACTATAGTGACTCTTTTTGACTCTATCGGAAAACCAGATCTAGGGTCTGACTGAAAAAATCTCTTCATTATCCAGAATGTCTTCAATGTCACCATACTTTTCTATGAGCTTCTCTCTTGAAAAGGTAGCTTCTCCATCGTATTCCCTATCCTCCAGTTCACTTTTAGAGGGTGTCTGTTTCACTTTGAAGGTCACAAAGCCCGCATTATCGATGAGAGAAAAGAGGGCTAAGGCATTCTTCTCCATATTGATATATACATTATTCTCCGGATTCTCTGACGGGAAAATGAGATTCCCTGAGAACTCTTCCAGCGGTTCATAATAGGCTACAACGCCATAGGGTTCTCCCACTGTCTTCAGTGCTTGATATCTCTGCGCATAGCCGCTTCCCGGCATAGGAAGCTTGGATAGGATTTCTCCTAATTTTCCATGATTCCCCACATAGGGAGTTTCAAGATTTTTCAGATCATCCAGAGGGAAGCTCTGCTGATCCACAATGATATTGACCCCATACACAGCTTTTCCACGATCTTTGTAATCCATGAAAAGAAGATACACATAATCGCCGGAATCTTCTTCCACATGAAGTACCAGCGTATCTCCATTGATGCTGTAGTTCGCGTCCTTCAGCTTTTCTGTACTTCCTCTGGTATAGACCTCGAAGTCTAAGACTTCAATGGGCATATACCCTTGATCACTGGAAATACTCATGTAGACCTTCTGCCCTTTGCTGGCTTCCAGTGTCTGTTTTTCTTCATATATAAATTTGGAAGGATGATCCGAATCTGCTGAAATGATCTCATTCCCACTCTTCCATTCATAAGTGCCCAGTAGCGCTTCTCTTCTGATATCATCATTTATAAGCACATGGATTGTAGGTGGCTTGCTTTCACCCTGCATTTGATCAAGGATCACAAACAGCACAAAGCTGAACAGTATAAGTGTCACCATGCCCATCCCGATGTTTCTTCTTGTCTTTTTCCTGATTTCAGCCATAAAAAGCTCCTCCCTAAGTTCAGATATTTATTTACTATCTTAAGCTTATCTATATGAACTTAAGATCAGGAATACTCCTGCTTATTTTTTCTTTAAGAATTAATGAAGAAAAATAGGATTCGCGCTCATCCATTTGAAAACAAGATCCAACTTCTTTCCACATCATCTGTTTTTATTTTTTCTTATCTTGAAACAACATAGCGCAAGATGGTTTTCAGCTTATCTTTTTCCACTTTCCTTGCATCTGACAGGTAAATCTCTCTATGGACCAGGGTTCTGATTTTGAGGCCGTTTTTCTCTATGAAATCCTTCATTTTCGCAAAGGATGCAGGTTCATCATCATAGGACCCCTCATGAAGAATCTGAACAGCCAATCCATCTTCAATTTCGTCATAATAGGCTTCTTTAAGAAGTGGATGCGGCTTTTTCTTTGCTGCAATGTCGAAGGCTCTTTCCGCTACTTCTTCTGTCACGAAGTCGGGCTGCCGGATCATGATTGTATAGATCAGTTCATCTTTATCAAGGGTCTTCCTTTCTCTGCCTTCTTCGGTAAGATCCCAGAGCCCTTCCAGAGGATAAACTGTATACTCGAAATAACCCTCGGGCGTATGCCCATTTCTAGGCATCATCCTCACTGCATAGGAAAGGCTGTAAAGCACCGCAATTCTTTCTGCGAAATCCTCACCGTTTGGATTTCCCTTCCCTCGGATACAGAAGAATTTCTGTTTTGGTACCACAAGAATTTCCGGCTTGCCTTTCGGAGCATACAGCTCCTTTTCATGTTTTCTGTACTCATGCTTCATACACTTCGTCTCCTTACTTCGATCGATCATCCTACATTCATTTTCAGGCTTATAGTATCCTGAAATACTGATTGATTCCATGCCAGTCGCCGAACTTAAAACCAACCCGGGGAAGATGCCCGGCGTAAGTAAATCCCATGGCGGGAAAAGCTCTGCTGCTTCGTTCATTCTCTGAAGTGACTATGGCCACAGCTGTTTCCATCCCTTTATTTTTCAGCCTGACAAGGAGTTCCTTCATCAATGCGCTTCCGTACCCTTTTCCCACTTCGTCCTTGTGCACATAAACTGATACCTCCACTGTTCTGTCGTAGGCTTTCCGGTCTCTGAATCTGCTGCCGTAGGCATAGCCCAGCAGATGTCCTTCTTTTTCCAGAACCAGAAAGGCGTATTTTCCTCCATTGTTTCTGATCCTTTTCTCCATTTCCGAAACCTCGGGAACATCATATTCAAAAGAGACTGCCGTATCGAGCACATAGTGACTATATATCCCTAGAATCTCTTTCGCGTCATTAATTTCTGCATCTCTGATCATCAAACTGACTCCTTCCTTTTTATGTCTTTATTTAATTATATTCCTTATGAGTCTGAAAGAAAGAACAAAGTATCATTATGAATCCGTTCTCTTCAGAACAAAAACATTGCATAAAATTCATTTTTTCCTTCTTTAGTGTCAAAACTATTTTCTCTATGTTAAAATAAGACTTATAATAATAAATGTACCGAGGATGGTAGATGGTCATGAAGGAAATCGAACTTTTAACCATGGGATACAGGAAATAACGCGGAGCAGAGCTGGATGTTTATTTCAAGCTTGATCTGTGTATTCATTCTGCAGTTTGCGTCAAAGGAAACCGTAGAGTATTCAATGTGCGAAAAAGACCCTGGATCTTCCCTGATGGAGAACACCATAAAGAGAGGCTCATGGAGCTGATCGATGCCTGCCCCAGCGGTGCACTGAAGTACATTGTTCACACGAAGAAACAAGGAGAAGATTAAATGAGAGTAGAACACGATGAAAACAGAATCTATCTGATGAATGAGGAAGATATCGAAGCGGGCGAAATCCTGTTTGAAACCGCAGGTGATGAAATACTGGTTATTAATCACACTTATGTCCATGATGGGTTCAGTGGTCAGGGAGTCGGTAAGAAGCTGATTACAGCCATCGTCAAGAGAGCTAGAGAAGAAGGCAGGAAAATCAGACCTGTCTGTGAATTTGCCAAAGCAATTCTGGAGAAAAACGAAGACTATCATGATATACTGGAAAAATAATCTATAAGAGAGGAACCTGGACAGTCCGAAGTAACATTGGACTGTCCAGGTTCCTTTTATATTGACCTACTTTTAGGAATACTAAATATGCAGAATCCATGTGGCCAGATAAAAATAAATGAGAAGAGATGTTGCATCCACTATGGTTGTAATCATAGGAGCTGCCATTATTGCAGGGTCTGCCTTGATCAGCTTTGCAAAAAATGGGAGTGAAGCACCAACAAGCTTTGCCACCATCACTGTAGCTAAAATAGAAATTGACACAACTAATACAACCATAGGTTTTTCAGGATAGGTAATGATCAGTCTTATGAATGTTATAAGAGCCAGAAAAGCACCAGCCATCATTGAAACCTTGAATTCTTGAAACATTACTTTAAACAGGTCTTTTACATCAATCTCATGAAGTACCATACCTCTAATAATTAAAGTACTGCTCTGTGCTCCGGAGTTTCCTCCAGTACCGGTGAGCATTGGAATAAATGTGACAAGAACAGGAATAATTAGAAATGCATCTTCAAACTTTGATAATATAGATCCAGTGATAATTCCTGATAACATGAGTATGAGGAGCCATCCCATTCGGTTGCTAGCCAGTTGCCACACAGAAGTCTTTAAATAGGGTTTATCAGAAGGGATAGTTCCTGCCATTCTTTCGAAGTCTTCCGTATCTTCTTCAAGAATGATATCAATGACATCATCCACTGTAATGATTCCAACAAGCCTGTTTTCAGAATCAATGACCGGTAAAGTCATAAAATCATATCTGTTGAAAATATCCGCAACAATTTCCACATCCTCATCCGTATGAACACTAATTACAGACTCTTCCATTATATTATGAATCTTTTCCTGATCTTCCGATAATAGAAGTGTTCTTAAGGTAACAACACCTTCCAGAATCCGATCATCGTCAATGACATAACAGCTATAAAGTGTTTCACTGTCATGACCATTTTCTCTAAGATACTCTATAGCTTCAATAACTGACATATCTTTTTTCAGACTGGTGTATTCAATCGTCATTGCACTGCCTGCGGTATCTTCCTTATACTGAAGAAATCGATTGATCAGATTTCGATAGGCAGGGTCCACTCTTTCCAGAATATCAATAACAAGGTCAGCTGGAAGCTCTTCCAGCATATCCACCAGATCGTCCACATTCATTTCGCGAAGGATATGATCAACTTCTTTGTCAGTGATCTGAGTAATCAGAGTTTCCTGCATTTTTGAATCAAATTCTGAAAACACTTCTATGGCGGTGTCCTTTGGCAGAAGTCTCATGGCTATGACCAAAAATTCAGTAGGAATATCTTCCAGAAATTCCGCAATATCTATTTCATTCACTTTTCTGATATCATTCCTATAAGAAATGAAATCTCTAGTTTCCAGGTTTTCAATTAGACGATCAAAAAGCTGCTTTTTCTCCAT
>DATIRH010000228.1:0-10149 GCA_035469845.1 Proteiniclasticum sp.
CACCGATTCCACCGAAAAATCCTAGTGGAATGGAAACCACAAGCGCGCACGGACAACTGATTACAAGAAATACAAGTGCACGGTAGATCCACTCCGAAAATGCTCCACCTGTTAAAAGAGGAGGAATTACAGCAATGAGAAGCGCAGAAACCACCACAAAAGGCGTGTAGTAACGTGCAAATTTAGTAATGAAATTTTCAGTAGGTGCTTTTTTGGAAGAAGCATTTTCAACCAGCTCGAGAATCTTCGACACTGTGGATTCTCCGAAGGATTTCTTCACAAGCACTTTCAGAAGTCCATTCCTGTTGATGAATCCAGCCAGCACATCACTATCCACCATAACTTCTCTAGGCATGGATTCTCCTGTGAGGGCTGATGTATCCATGGCGGAAGCACCTTCTATCACCGTTCCGTCCAGAGGCATCTTTTCACCGGGCTTCACCAGAATCACATCACCCACCCTTACTTCTAGAGGAGAAACCTTCACTGTTTCATCCCCTCTCAGAAGATTGGCAAAGTCTGGCCTGATATCCATCAGTTCACTGATGCTTTTTCTTGACCTCTCCACCGCAATATCCTGGAAGAGTTCTCCCACCTGATAGAAGAGCATAACAGCTACGCCTTCAGGGAACTCTCCTATAAGAATTGCACCGATGGTCGCAATGGACATGAGGAAGTTCTCGTCAAAGACCTGCCCTCTTCGTATGTTTTTAGATGCACGCAAAAGGATTTCGCCGCCTACCAGTACATAGGAACTCACGAAAAGAAGGGTCTGGAGAAGACCTCCATCAGGCATGAATATTGCTATTAGAAGTAGTACCGCGCTTAACCCGATCTTTATTAAATCATCCCTGTGACTATTCCATAAAGAGGATGCATTAATTTTCTTCCCGGTCTCCTGATTTCTCATGGGAACCAGCTGCGTACCAGCTTCAATCTCCATGACGATGCTTCTGATCTTTTCAATTTCTGAAGTCGAAAGCTTTCCTTCTGCTGATTTCACCTTGAGTTTTTTCGTCACGAAATCGATGGACACCTCATCGATGCCATTGATCTTTCCGATTCTCTCTTCCATTTTCATGGCGCAGTTGGCACATCCGAGTCCTTCCAGAAGAAAGGCTTCAGATTCAGCTTTATCTTTATCCCTGATTTCAATGTCCGGTTCGTGACTGTGTATGATTCCCGTGACTTTACCCAGTAGCTCTTCTTCTCTATGCAGCGCATCATACTCCAGCGTCAGCGTCTTTGTGACGAAATTCACTCGAGCAGTGACGCCTTCAATGGCACTTGCTTCCGTTTCTATTTTAGCTGAGCAGTTGGCACAGGAAAGTCCTTCCAGCACCAGCTCCTTTTTCTTCATTTCCATCTATTCACCACTCCTAGTTTTCACTTATATGCTCCATACCCTGATCAAAAATGGTCCTGACATGATCATCGGCAAGACTGTAATATACAATCTTACCTTCTCTTCTATTTTTCACAAGCTTTGCCTGTTTTAGTATTCTCAGCTGATGAGATATGGCGGACTGCGTCATGTTCAACGCAAAGGCGATATCACAAGTGCACATTTCATGGGTATCCAGTGCCCACAGAATTTTCACTCTGGTCGAGTCACCGAAAACTTTAAAAAGCTCTGAAAGATCCAGCAGATGCTCTTCATCCGGCATCTTCTCTTTCACCAGCTCCATGACATCTTCATGGATCACATCACAGTCGCATTTTTCCACGACCGACTTGTTTATATTCATCCTCCACACCTCTTCACAAACGATTAAACGATTGAACAATCATTCAATCGTTAGTAGGATTATATCTTTAATTCCACCTCTATGTCAATGTTCCCTATGCTATAATATGAATAATAAGCAACCGGGAGTGGTGATAATGGATAAAGACCCACGAGTTAAAACAGCTAGATATAAACAGATTGCACTGGATATCGCTTCTAGAATCGCAAACGGAGAATTCAAAGAAGGCTCCAAGATATTCGGAAGATCCTCTATGGCAGGAGAATACAATGTTTCTCCTGAAACCATCCGAAGAGCAGTCATTCTTCTAGAAGATATGGAAGTCGTTCAGGCCACCTTAGGAAGTGGTGTTCTTATCAAATCCAGAATGAACGCCCATAAATATATGGAAAGCAATCAGAGCAAAGAAAGCATTTCTTCTCTTAGAGAAGAAGTCATTGAGCTGCTTTCCAAAAAGAAAGACATAGAAACAGAGATCATCGAAATCATCGATAAAATTATCGACTACTCCGAAAGACTTAAAAACACAAATCCGATGAATCCTGTGGAAATCCCTCTCAGTGATGATTCCCATCTCATCGGCAAAACCATCTCAGACAGTAAATTCTGGCAGAAGACAGGTGCTACCATCATCGGAATCCGAAGAGATAAAGAACTGATTCTAACACCGGGTCCACAGCTCTATTTCATTAAAGATGATAAAATTCTTGTGGTCGGTGATCCGGAGATCATCGAAAAAGCAAAAGACTATATGAAAAACGGAACAATATGATGCAATTTAAAAAGAGAAGGCAAAAACCTTCTCTTTTTCTTACATCGGATCACTTTTGAGGTGCAGATCAAATAAAAAATGTATTTATGTTCAATTCAATTAATTGGAATTTATCTGTCAACTACTACTTTGCCATCTGAATCTAGTAATGGTGTCATCCCATTCGGACCAGTTCCACCACTAGTTAAGTAATTAACCCCTGTTAGAGTATCAACAACAATATATACTGCACCAAATCCTAATGACTGTTCTTCTTTAATAACAAATCTCTTTTCTTTTTTTTCTTTCCCAAACATATAAAATCCCTCCATTGAATTACTATTCATCTGTATGCTATACGAATTATGTACCTTTATAGTGAAATATGAATTTGATATTATTCTTTAAACGATGTTAATTGAATTTCGATATTACTTATAGTCTACTCTATAAATAACAACAAATTCCATACTATCAAAAAAAATCACTTGTGCTTAACAATGTTAATCAGCAAGTGATTTTGATACTTCTTTTAAATTTCATACTTCTGAAGTGAACCTATTACTTATCTTATACACTTCTATTCCTATGTTCTTCGTTTCTTGTTTCATCGATTATGCTTTTAAAGCAGCACCAGATCTTCTGCTACTTCGTCTGCTTCAGTGCTTCTGCAAAACCCTGCAGTTTTATGTTGGCCAGATCAAATACACTTCCTTCAGTAAAGCCCCCTTCTTTGTTCCTGCCTGAAGGAATTCCCGTCAGCACTTCAATCCCTTCATCAATGGTACTGACAGCGTAAATTTTAAACACTCCATCTTTCACAGCAGAAATGACCTCATCTTTCAGCATCAGATTATTCATGTTCTGAATTGGAATCATAACGCCTTGGTCTCCACTGAGACCCTTGGCGGTGCACACATCAAAGAATCCTTCGATCTTTTCGGTGACGCCTCCGATGGGCTGAATTTCACCTCTCTGATCCACGGACCCTGTCACTGCAATGGCCTGGGTCAGGGGAACATCTGAAAGGCTGGATAAGATGGCATAAAGCTCAGCACTGGATGCGCTGTCTCCTTCCACACCACCATAGGACTGTTCAAAAGTGACTTGAGCTGTAAGACCTAGAGGGAATTCCTGCGCAAAGACTCCTCCGAGGAAACCCGATAAAGTCAGCACTCCTTTTGTATGGATACTGCCACTCATCTTGGTTTCCCGCTCAATATTTAAAACACCCTGATCACCTGCATAGGTTCTTGCAGTGATTCTGGTCGGCATACCGAAAGCATAACCACCCGTATCCAGAACAGAAAGTCCATTGATCTGCCCCACTTCTTTCCCCTCTGTATGAATGATGACTTTCCCTTCCAGAATCTGTTCTCTGATTCTTTCTTCCAGCCTGTTCTCGCGAGCGATTCGTTCCTTTACCGCATCCATGACATGAGATTTATCCACTTCTTCTCTTCCTCGGATTTTCGCCAGCGCTTCCGCCTCGTAAAGAACTTCTGTCACTCTATTGAACCTGGTGGACAATTTGTTCTGATTCCCAGCAATGCGAGATCCATATTCAATGACCTTGCCTAAAGCCTCCTGATTGAACGGCAGCAGGTTCTCTTTTCTGCAGAGAGTGGCAACAAAAGAAGCATACTGCTTCAGATTTTCTGGTGTTCTTGGCATATCCACATCAAAATCCACTCGAACTTTAAATAGTCTCTGAAGATCGTCATCAAAAGCATAAAGAAGATAATAGATATCCGGATCAGAAATGATAATGACTTTGAGATCCAATGGAACAGGTTCAGGTCTAATGGTACCAGCAGGAACCAGTCGATATTCCTCTCCAATATTTTCCACCACAGCTTTCCGATGTTCTATGGCTTTTTTCAGTGTTTCCCATGCATAGGCGTCTCTTAACACATCTTTGATCTGAAGAATAAGAAATCCTCCATTCGCCCTATGAATCGCTCCTGGTCTTAGCATAGTGAAGTCCGTACTCATGGAGAGCATATGACTTGTATACTCCAGCTTCCCGAAAAGATTGTAGTAATTTGGATTAGGTTCAATGACAACCGGTGCGCTTTTGCAGGTTTCATTATTGACAAACACATTCACCGCATACTTGACCAGAGGATCCTTATCGTCGGGTCCGAACAGATTTGTTTCCTTTTCCTTTTCAGGCTGAGCGATCTGAAGAAAAGCTTTATGATGAAAGGCCGCATCTTCAATAAGCTCCTCCAGGAACGTAAGCACTTTATCATATTCTCTGTATTTCTCTTTGAGATTCTCAACCCTTGGTTTTACAACGGATAGAGCAATGCTCTGCTCCAGCTCTCTCATGTTTTCCTTCGCTTCATCTTCGAAGTGCTGACTTTCTTTTAAAGTATCATCCAAGGACTTTGTAAGTTTTCTCCCCTTTTCATCCAGCTTTTTCTTTTCTTCAGGTGTCAGCTTTTCGAAAACTTCCGGAAGCATCTGTTTCCCTTCTTTTAAGGGGATGAACACAAACCTCGGAGGAACAGGCTTCATGTCAAAGCCTTCTTCTCTAGCCTCTTCTTTAATGGTTTTGTACTGCTGATCCAGCTTTTCCTGGAGTGTCAAAATGATTTCATCTCTTTTCTCTTCATACTCTCCATCTTCAAAAGCTTTGGATACCAGTTCTTTTAGATCCTCGACCAGGTCGCTCATATCTGTCTGGAAAGTTTTCCCCAGTCCTGCTGGAAAATCCACAATTCTGGGCCTGTCATCATCTTTAAAATTATGAATATAACACCAGTCTTTCGGCAGATTCTGCATACGTTCTGAAGCTTTTTCCACAATGGCCTCTGTATAAGTATTTTTGCCCGTTCCATGAGGACCTACCACAAATATGTTATACCCTGGCGCATCCATGGCAAGTCCGAATTCCATGGCAAGGACCGCTCTATCCTGACCGATTACCCCTTCTGAAGGATCCAGTTCAGAGGTGTTTCTGAAATCACCGATTTCTTTTTCAACATCGCATATTTTTCTAAGAAAGTGCATTGGTACTATGTATTTATCCATTTTCAATCACTCCTCAAATGGAACGTCTGCTACATTGTCATATCCTCTTCTTTCCCAGGTTCCTTCATAGTCCACATGATCTGAAACTTCAATCTCCACAACCCATCTTGCCCATTTGTATCCCAGTTTATCCTCTGCAACCACAATGAAAGGGAATCCCATTGGTTCAGGAAGTGCTTCTCCATTGGAAGCGTATGCCAGAATCATATCCTTCTCCATAATTTCACTCAGCGGCATGGACGTTGTATATCCGTCATGGCATTTGAAAATCAGAATTTTGCCATCTTCCATGGGACCTGCTTTCTCAAGAAGATCACTTATGCGGACCCCTTCCCAGAGAATTGTGGCATCCCAGCCTTCCACACAGTATAAGGTAATCAGCTTTTCAACTGCCTGATACGCTAGAACTTCTTCGTAGGTATATTCTGTTTCATCTTCTACAAGTCCGGTGATTTTCAATCGATACTCTTCCATAACAACCCTCTGGATTCCTCCTATGGAATTGTCTCTTGGCCCAATGGAAGGGTCTAATCTAACCCCTTTGTAATCTCTGATCTCTGTAGGTGAATAACGGTCCTCCGTCGCTCTAGACATGATCTGCGAATAATCCTTGTTGATTTCCGATTTTTCACCACATCCTGCTGCTGTGAGCAGAAGAAATGCCATGCAGAGCACTAAAACTTTCTTTCCTTTCATTTTTCTCCCCCTCCTGCGAGAATCAAAAACACCCTGGACAAAGTATCTCCTTTGTCCAGGGTGAATGATTATACTCTGATGACGAATCTCACTGCCTAGACAGTTGCTCTTTGTCCATCTTATTGTCATGAAGGTTATCTCTTCTTCGCTTTTTCGAACTCTTCTCTGGTTAAAGCATAACACACATCATCTACTACCTGTCCATCATATAAGGTAGATGCCATCCTCAAGGTTCCTTCCAAAGAGAACCCTGCTTTTAGAAGGACTTTTTTTGAGCGCAGATTAAATGGATAATGGTAAGCTGAAATAATTTCCATGTTCAGCTGGTCAAATGCATACGCAAGCAGCGCATTCACGGCTTCCGTCATGAGTCCCTGTCCCCAGTAATCTTTCCCCATGGCATAACCAAGCATCCGTGCACCTTTGAACTCCCTTTTTCTGTCTTCATGGAGACCCAGGGAACCGATGATTTTCACTTCTTTTTTATGCTCCATGGCAAAGATATCGGCACTTTTTATGAACTCATTCAGTATTTCTTCTGATTCTTTGAAGCTTTCATGTGGTTTCCATCCAGCTGAAGGTCCTACCAGAGGATCACTGGCATAGGCATAGAAATCAGGAAGATCCTTCTCTTCAAACCTTCTGATATAGAGTCTTTCTGTTTCCAGGACCATATCTTTTCCACCCCATTTTTATATCTTGTTAAGTTTATCTTACCCCAATCGCCTCTTTTATAATAGATATTTTTTGATAATATTCTATAAAACCTGGTAGTTACCGATGTAACTTTCTTTTTCATCATAATGCGGTATACTGAAAAAAATATGTTTGATAAGGAGATTACGAATATGATTGAAACTGTATATGATTACTCATTAGCTGACGATAAAAAGGTGGAGAAACTCATTGATCATCCTGTAGCCATGTTCAACCACATGGTCTTCCCAAAAGGAAACGGACTTCCAGAGCATTTCTCCAACTCCAATGTCTATATGATTATCGTCCGTGGAACGCTGACCATAAAACTGGATGACCAGGAACCTCATGATTACTCAAAAGGACAGATGCTGAACATTCCATACAAAGTGAAAATGAATGTAGGAAACAGCCATGACGAGGTTCTTGAACTTTTCGTCATCAAAGCGCCAACACCTGTTCAGTACAAGGAAGACTAGTTCTGAAAAATAAACAGCGAGGATGATCCTCAAAATAAAACCTCACCTGATAAAGAAGGATTTTTCCTTGCTTCTGGTGAGGTTTATTTTACTTTCTTCCGTCCCATCCGTACTTCCCCTTCATTTCCACAAATCTGACCCACTCCACCGTTTTCATTTCTACTGTTTCATCCTGATTCTTTCTGATCAGCATCAGTTCCTGCAGATTCTCCGGACCTATTGGAATAAGCATTTTTCCACCTTTTTTCAGCTGATAAAGAAGTTCATCCGGTACCTTCGACGCTGCAGCAGTGACCATGATCCGGTCATAAGGAGCATGTTCCTTCCAACCTAGACTTCCATCCCCGACTTTGAAAACGATGTTCTTATAGCCCAGTTCATCCAGTCTCTCTTTCGCTTTCAATGACAATTCAGGAATTCTTTCTATCGTATAGACCTCTTTCGAAAAAGCAGACAAAAGAGCGGTCTGATATCCAGAACCAGTTCCGATTTCAAGAACACGGCAATCTTTATTGGGATCCAGAATATAAGTCATCATCAGCACAAGGGTCGGCTGAGAAATGGTCTGTCCGAATCCGATGGGAAGAGGATTGTTCATTTCAGCCAGCTTCTTATAATGCCCTTCCAGAAACAGCGAACGGTCAAGTGAAAGAAAATAGCTTTCCAGCGCTTTATAATCCATGAAAACGCCTCCTTTTCACCCTCAATATAATCCATTTTTTCCTGAACCTCAATATCTTTAACTCAATGTTAAAACAATGCTCATATCCAATTAGAAGTGTTCAATTATTATGAAATATAAGATGAAATCAAAAGGAGGAAGTTTTGTGTCTGTGAAGAAAGAGAATAAAGACAAAGATCCTAAATTCTATGAAGCGCCAGAATCTGGAACCATAAGACAGGAAATCGATCCATCCCAACCAGAAGGTGCATCGAAAGATGACGATAAAAGTTCGACAGCTGAAGCACCTGAATCCGGGACCATGAGAGAAAAATAATCTGAATGCGAAAAGACACCCATATGGGTGCCTTTTCATTTATGCAGGTATAATTTATACCGCTTTATTCTTTTTCATATACTGATTCTTCTGACCTGAACTCTGCCTTCTTTTGGAAGAGCTGTTGTCATTATATGATTTTCCGGATCCGCCACGATTGCTCGTGCTTTTCTTGCTTGGCTGATATCTCTTCTCTACAGCCTCTTCTTCTGGCATATAAACCAGAGGATAGCTATGGTTCTCTACAACACTGATTTTCTTGCTGATCAGCTTTTCAATATCTCTTAATAGATGCTGCTCTGCAGAATCACAGAAGGATATGGCCACTCCACCAAGACCGGCTCTTCCTGTACGTCCGATTCTATGTACATAAGTTTCGGCCACTTCAGGAAGATCATAGATGATGACATGAGAAAGCTCTTCAACATCGATTCCTCTTGCTGCAATATCAGTTGCTACCAGAATTCTGGTTTCACGGTCTTTAAAGTTTTTCAGTGCAAGCTGTCTTGCATTCTGTGATTTATTACCATGAATCGCCTGTGCTTTGAATTTCTTACTTTCCAATGCTTTTACAATCTTGTCTGCACCATGTTTGGTTCTTGAAAATACAAGTACACGGTCCATATCCATAGATCCCAGAAGATCTGTCAGAAGATGAATCTTGTTCTTCTTGTTTACATTGTAAACAGACTGAACAATGGTATCCACTGTGGATGCAACTGGTGTAATGGTGACCTTCACAGGTTTATTCAGCATGGAATTTGCAAGTATCTCAATCTCTTTTGGCATGGTTGCTGAAAAGCAGAGTGTCTGTCTCTTTGAAGGAAGATAGGAGATGATTTTCTTCACATCGTGAAGCATTCCCATATCAAGCATCATATCCGCTTCGTCAAGCACAAAGTGCTCTACCTGAGACAGATTGATGTATTTCTGCTGGATGAGATCAAGCAGTCTTCCTGGTGTAGCAACTAGAATATCAATTCCCTTTGTCAGCGTCACCGTCTGAGGATTCTGTGAAACTCCGCCAAATATGACAGTAGTCTTCAGATTCAGGTACTTGCTGTAACCCTTAAAGCTTTCAGCAATCTGAATGGCCAGTTCTCTAGTAGGTGCTAGTACAAGCGTCTTGATTCTTCTCTTTCCGTTGAATGTCTGTTTCTTGGAAAGTGCTTCTAGAATCGGCAGCGCGAAGGCTGCGGTTTTTCCTGTTCCTGTCTGAGCGCAGCCCATAAGGTCTTTTCCTTCCAGAAGTTCTGGAATGGATTGTTCCTGGATTGGCGTCGCTTCAGTATACCCTTCATCCTTGAGGGCCTTCTGTATAGGTATGGTCAGGTTCATTTCTGTAAATAACATATATACTCCTTTAGCATGACATCATGGTCATGACATTTTTATTCAGCCTTTTTTATCCACCGGCATGCTCAGAAAATTTACAAAAAAATAGGAACGTGCAATGCGTTCCCATACATTGAATTCTTCTATATTTTCTGATGACCAGCTAAAAAATACTTCATAAAAGTACATGGATGGTCACTACCTAAAAAAGTCGCTTGGACTACTATACCACACTTTCGAATAAAATTCTTCTTTTTCTTTCAAATCTTACCCGATCAGCCTTTCTTCTCCGCCCAAATTCTGGGCCCCTGAGCTTCCATCACATACCAGGCTGTCTGTTTTCCTACATGGGTTATTTTCACATCACCAAACACTTCTTTCATTTCCTTTTCAGCAACCTGGATAAA
>DATIRH010000229.1:0-6441 GCA_035469845.1 Proteiniclasticum sp.
ATGGAAAGTGTACTATTCTGGTACAATATTGACTTTGTGTGTTTGTTAATTAACAAATATTAGGAGTTGTGATAAAATAAGTACAAGCTAAGTAAATTAGCTCCCATATTAGGGTGGAAATACCCCTACCCTTTTGTTAAATATACTGTTTCCCTAAAGGACCTGATCGTAAGATCAGGTCCTTTCCCTATCTGGATGAATTATAGCTCGGTCTCTTCTATGATTTCATGAAGAATCCTGCCATCCGTATCATGGAGCTCTGTCCCCATGAGATGTGCAAAAGTCGGTCCTTCGTCAATGAGACTCATGGATAGGATCTCTACGTTCTTCTTGATTCCTTTCCCAGTGGCGAAAAAGACCGTCTGATAATCCTCTTTTTCGGGATGATAACCATGGGTGGATTTACCATGATGATCGCTTCCGTCAGCTTTCAGATTCACTTTAACTTGAGCTGGTTTTCTGTGGTCATTACTGAAGAAAAACCCTCGCTTTGCTTCCAGCATAAATGTCGCTATCTTAGTGGCTCCAAAAGACATTGCCTCATCCTGTGAATAGATTTCTTCAATGCCAAAGTCTTCCCGGTCTTTCAGCCTCTGTAGAATTTCAAAAACGCGCTTCTTCAGAGCGTCATCCTCTGGGTTCTTGAGATGGATATAGCAGGAACCGTCCATGCCTTCTGCATAGGCATCATAGTCTAAGATCTTCTCGCCACGGGTTCTTATGAGTCCCTTGTCTTTAAAAATGCTGTTCATGTGCACTGCAGTATGAACGGGAATCTGGTCATGGTCGCCAAGAACAAAGAGGGTGGTGTTATCCATCATGTCTTCTTCATCCAGCAGCCTGAAGAGTCCGCTTAATTTCTGGTCATAACTAAGTAGAGCTTCATGAGCTTCTTTTGAGTCGTAGCCATACTTATGTCTCATGGCATCAAGCTCCACAAAATGAATCATCATCACATTGGGCTTCTTTGATTTGAGGGTATAATGGGCGACAGCTTCTACAAACTTGTCAAGTTCAGGCTGTTTTATCCCGTTTCGGAGATGCCTGAAACGCTTCTCGATGTCAAGTAGAAACCTTGGCGTGCCGTTTGTAAGTGCTACACTGACCTGATTCTGCCAGGGACGGTTTGCAAATCTTTCAGGGAGATTATAGGTGATCTGGGATTTTCCTGTTACAGGCCACAGGAGGGCGCAGGTTGTATACCCTTTTCTCATGGCAGCGTCATAAAAGGTATCCACCTTGATGCGGTCACGGGTCCAGTTCCAGTCAGGGCTTTTTCTGTTCACCTGAAGCAATGTGTTGGAAGTGACGCCATGATTCATGGGATACATTCCTGTGGAAATACTGCTGTGACAGGGATAGGTATTACTTGGATAGACTGAGAACACCTTCTTCGAGAAAGACGCATCCTTCAGGAGACGTCTGAATCCGGGCAGATGCTCCAGCGTAGTCAGATCTCTATTGGATAGGGCATCGAAGGAGACGATGATAAAATATCTTTCTTGCATAATAGGTACTCCTTTTTGTCAGTGAAATGAAACATATTGTGCTGATTAATTAATTTAATATAGCACATAAGTAATAAATAAATCTGAATGTCTTCTAAACAATATGGAAACTCGTGACTCATGTGGACAAAGAGGCACCAGACAGAAGGGTTATATTTTAATTGATTTGTCAGAAGGACACTTTGCCATGTAAAATAGAAGATAGCAATAACATGAATTGGAGGGAACTGTATGAGTCTTATGGACAAGAGCTGGGAGAAAGTGCTGAAGGAAGAAATGGACAAATCCTATTTCAGAAAACTCATGGACGATCTGGATCAGGCCTATGAGAAAGAGACGATTTTTCCTGGTAAAAATGAAATATTTCAAGCTCTTAAGCTTACACCTTATGACAGAGTGAAAGTGGTCATTATTGGTCAGGATCCTTATCATGAGAATGGACAGGCAGAAGGACTTGCATTCTCCGTCAAAAAGGGCGTAAAGATTCCACCTTCACTCAGGAACATTTTCAAAGAACTGGAAAGCGATCTTGGCATTGATAAACCGGACCATGGATCTTTGGTTTCCTGGGCCAAAGAAGGGGTTCTTCTTCTTAATACGGTACTTACAGTCAGGGAAGGGGAAGCAAATTCTCATGCAAGAATGGGCTGGAAAATCTTCACCGATGAAGTCATTAAGAAGCTGGGAAAACGGAAGGAACCTGTAGTTTTTATCTTATGGGGGAATCAGGCGAAGGAGAAAGAGAAATTCATAGCATCTCATCATAGAGTCATCTCTTCTGCACATCCAAGTCCGCTGTCAGCCAGACGAGGATTCTTCGGGTCGAAGCCTTTTTCAATAGCCAATGGGTATCTTATGGCGATGGGAAAAGAGCCTGTAGAATGGAAGATCAGATAGAAAACAAAAAAATACACCATCAGCTGGCCAATCAGTTTTGGGAAATTGTGACAGAAAATTTAAATATGCAACTGTCGGTTGACAGAATATGGGTATAGTTGGCAGTATGTTTCCACACTTTCTGCTACGATGAAATGGCACCAATTAAAATAGAAAAGAGGTGATGGTAAAATGAGTATAGGGAAGAAGATACAAAAACTAAGAAAAGGGAATGGATTATCCCAGGAACAGTTAGCAGAAAAATTTGGCCTCTCCAGACAATCCATATCGAAATGGGAATCCGAGCAGTCCGTTCCAGACATCAGTAACATTGTCCAGTTAAGTGAACTGTTTGGTGTGTCTACCGATTATCTGGTTAAGGATCAGGATGAAGACTCTCTATTACCCAATTCTTCGAAGAAGCCTGTTCATACTTTCAATAAAAAGAGCATGATCATTCTGGCGGCTGTTCTTGTAATCTCCTTACTGTCAAACCTGATTTTACGAGCAGATTTGAGAAATAATCAAAATAATACACGAGCGGTTCTGGACAGTAACCATGGTGCCTTTTTTGAGACTTTGGAAGAGTATAGTGCTGAATTGAGTTATATAGCAGAATATGAGGGAGATGAGGACGATCTCTACGAGCAAGTCAGAAGACTTCAGATCCATGCCAATGCACTTAAAAATTATGCGGATGCTTCTGTATATCTTTCTGAATCTTCATTGAGTGCTTATCTGCTGGATATGGCAAATTCTTCTCGTTGGATTCTTCGGGAATATTTCCTGGATAAGAATGATAAAGAGATTAAGATCATTTTTGAACTGATAGACGTGGATAAAATCACTCAGGTGGTTGAAGTCCTGGATGCTATAGTGGAGCTGGAAAAAAATGAAAGATCGGAAATGTCTTCTACAGGCAAAGAGTATAGTGATGAAGAAATGGCAAAGGTTTTTGATACGAAACTGACAGAACTAGTTAAGCTGACATTGCTATCCGAATCATAGATGTAATTCAAGAAAAACAGCAGGACATCCGTGTGAATGTACCTGCTGTTTTTATGTGTAATTTATCATATCTTTATATCGTTAAAATATATTTATTAATCAGAAATCCTCATCAATTTCTTCCATCTGAAGATGGATATCTTCCGGTAAAAGAAGAAGAGAGGTAAGGAGAAAGGTAAATGCCACCATCCCTAGAAAGAGAAAAGTCATCATAAGACCTTCCTTGATGAGTTCAGGGTCTGCTCCTTTAAATGGAATCTCCTCAAATTTCGCCATGGAAAATCGGTAGATTATGGTCAGAATCAGCGTCTCGGATCCGAGAAGAAAGTTCTTCAGTCGGATCTTTTTAGACAGGGTTTCAGGTATTTTGTATTCTTTTTCTCCTACAGTGAGGATGCTCCTGTCTCCCTTTTTCAGGAGACCCTGGAACATGACTTTTGATCTCGTTATTTTTCTCATATCCTTAAGATAACACCGCAAATCTCTTTTCCACAGTTTTCATAAGAATGAAGTGGAAGACCACGGATAGAATCACCAGGATAATGAAGGAGACCATGAAACCTGTAAAATAGGTCGGTGCGATCTTGATTCCTATAAAGACACTTAATGCGGTAAGCGCGAATCCAAGAAGCATATGGAGCACGGAGTTGAAGTTCTGCTTCACGGCTTTCTGCTCTGTGTCCCAGTTGAGCTTAGGCCAGAGAGCGTCCATAAGGATGCCCACCTGGTTCACCACGAGGGATGCAAGAAAGACGATGACAAGGGATAGAAGTATAAACATGAGATCCACCTGGAACAGGAAGATCATGATGCCGTACAGGATGACCATTGCCAATGCTTCTACATAGAATGAACTGAGAATCTTGGCATAAATCTGGGTGCTGTAAGGTACGGGGATATACTTCAGAAAGTAAAAATTCTTTCCTTCTCTTGAGATGGCAGTGGAGGAGATGATATTCACAGATCCGAATAAGAATCCGACTCCTGCCATACCGACAATGAGGATGCCTTCATCCACTGATCGGATGAAGGTGAGTATTTGCATGATTTCATCCTTGTCGCCTGAGCTTCCCATAAATATGGGGAAGAGAATAAACAAGGGGTAGATGAGACTGATCAGCACGCAGTTGAGAAAATAGATCGGTGTTCTTAATAAAAGCTTCAGTTCCTTCAGTGAATAGGAAATGAGAATGCTCTTCTTCATGGTTCCTTTTCTCATATCTTCATCAGACAAGACTTTTCTGTCCGCTTTTGATTCTGAAACGCCGATGACTCCTTTAAAATAGATGGCATTTCCGATGAGGTAAAATGCACCTAGTGCAATGAGGCTCAGTGCAATCATTGCCAGAAGGTAGAGGAGTCCTGCTACAGATTCATGGGCAAGCAGTGATTCTGTGGCGAAATAGCTGGTAGGAAACACGAGACTTGTGATTCTGAAAATCGGAAGATCTGATATATTTCCTATCACGAGATCGTCTCCCTGATTCATGCGGTTGGTGAAAAACTGGATGCCGAAATTAAACCCCAGTGCAACCACAAGGCTTAAGATACCTGCAACCATATTGAACCGGTCACGGTTCTTGAACCGGTTGCTGAATCGCATGATCACCATGGAAATCATCGAGGCGATGGTCAGCGGGAATACGGGAATCAGAAGAAGCGCAGCCACAGTATAGATGTAATAAAGTATTCCTGCTGAGTCTTTGACACCAAATATGACAAGAATCGGCAGAAAGAAAACGATGATGATGAAGTATTCGTACACCAGGGACACAAGAAACTTCGATGTCAGGATTTCTCCTCCGCTGATCGGAAGATACAGGTAATTGTCCACATCCTTCGAGAAGTAGAAGACGTTCATGACATAGAAGATTCCGAACATGAAGACCATGATTCCTGCAGCAGGAATCACAAGCCGAAGTATAAGGGATTCCATTTCCATCATGGCCATGGTGTCATAAAGATCGGAAATCATGAATCCGAAGCTTAAACCCATGGTGACCATAAGAAACAGAACGAGTAGTATTATTTTCAGTTTGGAGCTGAAGAAAGACTTCTTTGTGCTTCTGCCGATCATGTTGCTCAGGGTCTCATCATTTTTGAACATGGCTCTGGTCAGAATATAGATGTTATTCTTCATCGTTTGTCATCTCCAGGAAGATTTTTTCGAGTCCTTCGTTTTCACTGACCAGTCCCCTGAGCTCGGTCATTGTTCCACAGAACATGAGTTTTCCCTTATTGATGATGCCTACCCGGTCACATAGCTTTTCTGCCACTTCCAGTACATGGGTGGAAAAGAAAACCACATTTCCTTTATCGGCATGTTCTCTCATCATTTCCTTCAGATAGAAGGAGGATTTAGGATCCAGCCCACTCATGGGTTCATCCAGAATCCACAGACTCGGGTCATGGATCAGTGCACCCATGATGATGATCTTCTGTCTCATACCATGGGAATAGCTTGAGATGTAATCGCCTAATGCGTTGTCCATGTCAAAGCGTTTTGCGAGACCGTCGATTCTTTCCTGACGTAGACTGCTCTCCACATTGTAGATGTCACCCATGAAATTAAGGTATTCAAGACCCTTCAGCCTTAAAAAGATATCCGGGCTGTCAGGAACGAATCCGAATTGTCTTTTGTACAGGATGGGATCTTTGTCAAGGGTGATGTCGTTGATGCGGATCTCTCCTCCATCTGGACTGGTGATGCCTGTCAGCATCTTGATTGTGGTGGTTTTGCCTGCACCGTTGGGTCCGAGAAAACCGAAGATTTCACCAGGTCGAAGATCCAGTGTGAGATGATCTACTGCTTTCACTTTTCCGCCATAGATTTTTGATACGTCTTTTATTGTGATCATATGCTTTTTGTTCGGCAAACCATGAATTTGCCTTCCTCCATTTTATTTTCCCCTTTTTACTTACATGAATGTTCAGAGGGAAACTGAGTCATCCATAATATTCATGACTAAAATATAACAAAACCATCCTCCATAGTAAAGGTTTTGAGAAAAGAATTTTCATATCATATCAAAAAAAATGAAAAATGAGC
>DATIRH010000230.1:0-1828 GCA_035469845.1 Proteiniclasticum sp.
CAATCTCCCACAGGGCATCTGCCTGGTGGTCAAAACAGGATTCGATCATTTCATTCCATCCTATCATCTGGCCTACATCTCCACAAAAGAGTGAAACAAAGGAAGAGGAATCGCTACATCCCTGATTTCAGAGATGCTGGAACTCACTGGAGGGAATATGTCTCTTCATGTGGATCTACCCAATAAACGGGCAAGAAAACTTTATGAAAAGCTTGGTTTTAAAGCGAAATACTACCGCATGATTCATTCTCCTGAATAAAGATGGAATGAACAATAAAATACCATTAAAGGTAAATACAATAAATAAGAAGTTGGAGCAATTATGATGAAGAAAGAATACACGAAATATTTCAGGTGGCTTCCAGCCATTCTCTGGATGGGATTCATTTTCTTTCTGTCCCATCAGGAAGCAGGAAGTTCAAGTCAGCTCAGTCAAGGCATCACAAGGACCCTCTTCAATATTATTAACAGTGTCCTGCCCTGGCTGGACCTTGAACTGGATTTCTTCCATTTCATTGTAAGAAAAGGTGCACATTTCAGCGCGTACCTCATCCTGGGGCTACTACTAGCCCATGCAATGAAACCTGGTGACAGAAAAGCATATTACAGCATTCTTCTTCTCTGCGTTCTCTATGCCATGAGCGATGAGTTTCATCAGACCTTTGTTGCAGGCAGAAGCGGAGAACTAAGAGATGTGCTCATAGACAGTACCGGTTCACTGACAGGGATCCTGCTCTACGCAGGCGCCAGTCTTATAAGTGTGAAAAGAAGAATTCAGGAAGAAGCAAAAGAAACAGTATGATAAAAGGGCTAAGGAAACAAATTGTTTCTTCAGCCCTTTTACTATGCGTAAATTCTTCAATGATATCTTCTAGGAGAGTCCTTCCCCTTCAGTGATCTTTTCAGCCTCTGGATGATAACTGCTCTTTTTTGACCACGCATAGATCATATAGTAGTAGAGTCCCTTAAGGAGTACAGCAAAAACCGTTCCAAGCCTCTGCTCCGTAAAATCTGATGCCATAGCTACCAGAAACACATTGATGCCCTGTCCCACACCAACGGTTATGAGCGTCGTGGTAATATAGTCCCTGAGAGAAACAGTACTCACACCGAAGATGAGATTGCCCAGACTAAATGGCATAAAGGGTAATGCTCTCACAAAAAGCGCATAGCTGAATCCATGCTCTCTGATTCTATCGAGCATCTCTTCCAGAGGAACCTCTCTTTCTTTTCTTCTGTAGAATTTAAAAACCCACTTCTCCACATTGCTTCTGTAGAGTTTCGCAAAAGCATAGGAGATCAGTGATGCGAGAAGTCCAGCGATGACGATATAGATGATTCCTTCTATCTTGAACAAAAGCCCTGCAGCGGCTGCCACGGGTGAAATCGGAACAAAGAAGACCAGCAGCACTGTTGCGATGAGAATAAATGGAATCTTCACGGAACTTTTTTCCGCCATCAGATGAAGTCTATCCATGACCTGATCCACATTATAGATGTCAAAATTCTGAACCAGACAGATCAGCGCAAAAATAAACCCGATAAACACTATACTCTTAAAGAATTTATTCCACCCGTTATTCGCACCCATCTTAAGTCCTTCTTTCACTCACTATTTTAACCTGAACCGCTTACCAAACCAATTACATAGCACTATATATCTTTTATTAATTCACTCATTTTAGCACAGAACTGTCTACTCCACTACAAATAGTCAGTAAATCTCACCCAAAATTTCTCTCTCGCCAAATAGTGCTGTTGCACCCCCTGTATGCGAGAAGATCTCTCTGCTTCCTTTTTCTATGATTCACTTTTCGATATGATCCCG
>DATIRH010000231.1:0-2618 GCA_035469845.1 Proteiniclasticum sp.
CAGCTCCAAGAATCGATAGAGCCAGTGCACCAATAAGTGCCAGGCGGTATCCAAGACCTGAGCCTTGTCCGATGGTGGCTAGGGACGTGAATATCACCATAGCCACAGACTGTCCTAGCTTAAAGACAAAGGTTCTGGCTGCAAAGAACATTCCTTCACGACTTTCATGGGTCATCATTCTGTCATACTGGGCAATGTCGGCTACCATCGCCTGAGGAAGAATCCCCAGAATTGCCATGGGCACCGCTGCCATGACGGCGATGATAAATCCATGAAGATTTCCAGAAAGCGGTGTCAGGCCAGCTAATGCTGTCACTATGAAGGCCAGGGCAAACATAACAAATGCACTCATCACAAGCTTTTTCTTTCCTATTTTCTTTGCAAGTATATTCACAGGCACATAGAACAGGAAAGAGGTCAGGGTCATGACCAGGAAGAGCACGGTGATCATGACTTCCTCCAGCATTAAAAGTCTTACCACAAAAAAAGGCAATCCTGTCTGGAATATAGTAAGGGCAATCCAGTATAAGACATCTGAAATGACAAAGACTCTAAAATGCTTATTGTGAAAAGTTTTCAGAAGCGATTCAAAGGCTTTGCTTTTAGAAGGCTCTGAAAAGATATAATCTCTCTCTCGAATGAAGATTGCTGGAATCATCATGAAAATCAGCGCAATCACGGCCAAAATACCAAAGGTCAACTGAATGGCAGATATCCTTTCCATGCCCTGGGCTATAAAAATATCCCAAATAAAAGGTGCACCAAAGGCCAAAGCCGTTCCTAAAATGAAAGTGATGGATATATAGGTGGAAATATTAATTTTTTCTTCCTGGGTTTTGCCAAGTTCAGGAATCATTGCTGTATAGGGAGTACAGTACATGGTCATGAATAGATAAAAAAGAAAGACCATGGTTATCAGCCAGAAGTTATTTAGACCTCCAACTCTTGCCACCGGTGGCATAAAGATTAAGACCGTCACCAAGGCAAATGGAACTGCAGCAGCCCGAAGAAAAGGAATTCTTCTTCCTTTAGGATTGGCACTTCGATCTGAAGCCGATGCAATAAGCGGGTCCGTTACGGCATCTACAATGCGTCCTAGGGCAGAGATGGCGCCAATGAGCGTAAGGATACCAAGGACAGCTGTACCCTGTGTTATATATACTTTGTGCCCAGCTTCTATGAGCTCCTCCACAGGCTGATAAAAATACACCAGCCAGTTCACCACAATACCTGCCAAGATGGACCAGCCTAGCTGACCCATTGCAAAAATCCACATAATTCTATTGGTTACTTTCTTCATAATATTTTCCCCTCTCCTTGAATATATTTCAGAAAAATGGTGATAAGGCTTTCTATCTGAGCACTTTTATCAATGCGATCTTCATACTTCAATAAACCTTTTCTTTTCGCCAGTTTTTTACATAGCCCCATCAGTGCATGACTGGTACTAAAATAGAATATATCCGGATCCAGGTCACATTGTACGGAGCCATCCTGAAGACCTATGGCTATAAAATCATCAAATCGTTTTTTAATAGCAAGAATCACTTCTTCGTAAGCTGTGAGGAGCTCGTCTGATAATGGATCCTTGGCAATGAGGGCATCAAAATCTTCTATAAACTGAAAGAACTCTGGATGCTCATGAAAGACGGAGAGGAAGAACCCGTAGAAGTCCTCTAGATTCTCAAATCCTGTTGGTTTCATGGGAAGACTCGTCATCTTTTCTGATATTTCCTGCCAAGTCATAATGGCTGCCTCCACCACCAGGACTTGTTTCTTCCCAAAGTAGCGGTATAAGCTGGCCTCTCCAATGGAGAGATGGGTTGCCAAATCTGCAATGGTCACCTGTTCAATACTTTTTTCCAGATAGAGCTTTTTAGCTTCTTCTACGATGGCTTTTCGTCGTGCTTCTTTTAATACAGACATGAGACACCTCCTAAAAATGATAGTCACCTTATTAAAATGATAGGTTATCTATCATTAATATAAACAGGAAAGAAAACGTTGTCAATGATAATCTGAAAGACAGACAACTTTTCTCCTATTCTCATAGGATTCCTAGTCTTTCTCCGATAAAAAAAGGTCTTGGACACCCACTTCTGTGGAGTAACCAAAACCTTTAGGATGACCCTTCTCTCTATTCTTGCGTAATCTTATCATCCAATGCCTTCTCATATTCTTCAGGATCGAAGTCTATATGGATCGGCTTTTCATTCCATGCCGACATGTAGGTGGCATTGATCATGCGTACACTTTTCATCCCTTCACTTAGCGGGCAGATAATCTCTTCTCTTCCCATTACGGACTGGATAAAATTATTGATGAGTCTTGCCTGGAGGACCTTATTGGGCAGTTTCTCAAAACTTATTGCCTCCACAGAACTCGGCACTTCAGGAAATGAAGCCTTCGTTGTTTTCGCAAACTCCTCTTCATCCATGGACAGTGTTGTTATTTTTACCAGACTGTCATTTTCAATGACAATCTGACCTTTCCTGAAGGAAAGCTCGAAACGGTCCGTTCCGGGACAAGTAGATTCGAATTCAAGCCACCTGGTATCTGGTGCTTTATCTGATAAAGTCGGTACACTGAATGTAGCTAGGATAATACGAATTACTTTA
>DATIRH010000232.1:0-14711 GCA_035469845.1 Proteiniclasticum sp.
CATGGCGCGCTAAAAACAAGCGCAAAAATATTGACGCAAATCCTATGAATATCTACGAAGTTCATTTAGGTTCCTGGAAGAGACACTGGGACGGAGAATTCTATAATTTTCAGCAGTACATCGATGAACTTATTCCTTATGTAAAGGAAATGGGATATACCCACATTGAGCTTTTACCTGTAATGGAACATCCACTGGATGACTCCTGGGGATATCAGATCACAGGGTATTACAGTGTCACATCAAGATATGGCGAACCTAAGGAACTCATGCAATTTATAAATGAATGTCATAAACAGGACATCGGAGTTGTTCTCGACTGGGTTCCAGCTCACTTCTGTCGTGATTCTCATGGACTTTATATGTTCGATGGTACACCTACCTTTGAATATCAGGATCCTGACAAAGCATCAAACAACAGATGGGGAACAACCCATTTTGATTACGGAAAGCCGCAGGTTCACAGTTTTATCGTATCAAATGCGATCTTCTGGATGGATATGTTCCATGCAGACGGACTTAGAGTAGATGCAGTATCCGCAATGCTTTATCTTGATTATGATGATGGTCCATGGACTCCAAATATCTACGGTGGTAATACAAATCTTGAAGGAGTAGCTCTTCTTAAGAAGCTTAACACCATTGTCAGACAGGAATATCCTGCCGCACTGATGGTTGCAGAAGAAAGCACAGCATTTCCATTAATCACCCATGATGTGGAAAGTGGTGGTCTGGCATTTACACACAAATGGAATATGGGTTGGATGAATGATATTCTGAGATACTTTGAACTGGATCCGCTGTACAGGAAGAATCATCATAATCTGATCACTTTCTCATTTATGTATACCTTCAATGAAAATTTCATTCTTCCAATGTCTCATGATGAAGTCGTGCATGGAAAGAAGTCATTACTTAATAAAATGCCCGGTAATGAAAAGATGAAATTCCAGGGACTTAGGACACTTATGGCCTATATGATGTGTCACCCAGGGAAAAAGGTCAATTTCATGGGCAATGAAATTGCACAATGGATGGAATGGAGATTCAGAGAAGGTCTGGAATGGATTGGACTGAAGTATGAAATGCATCAGAATCACCAGTATTACATGAAAGAACTGAACAGTCTCTACAAAAACCACAAGGCGCTCTATGAAATCGATAATTCCTATGACGGAATTGATATTCTTGATGCTGATAACAAAAATGAGAGCTTATTCACATTTATCAGAAAAGGAAAACAGCCAAGAGATTTCCTTATAGTGGTCTGCAACTTCACCCCAGTACAAAGAGACCTGGTAAAAGTAGGGGTTCCTTTTGAAGGACAGTATGAAGAACTGCTCAACACCGAACTGAAAGAGTATGGTGGTGATTGGGACTATTCTGAAAAAATCTTCAACACGGTAGAAGAAAAGGTTAATGGAAAGGATTTTGCACTAGAAGTCATAGCACCTCCGTTATCCGTATTAATCATAAAACCAAAAAGAATCAAGGGGGCGAAGTAATGAAAACAGAAATCATCGCAATGATCCTAGCAGGTGGACAGGGAACGAGGCTTGGTAAATTCACAAAGAATATCGCAAAGCCGGCGGTTCCATTTGGAGGCAAGTATAGAATTATCGATTTTGTTCTGTCCAATTGTGCAAATTCAAATATGGATACTGTTGGTGTTCTCACCCAGTATCAGCCATTGATCCTGAATTCTCATATCGGGATAGGTTCTCCATGGGATATGGACAGAAATGATGGTGGTGTGACCATCCTTCAGCCATATGCAAGTGCAACAGAAGAAAAGTGGTTCAGAGGAACCGCTCATGCGATCTACCAGAATTTTTCTTATATAGAAGATTACAATCCTGATTTTATACTCGTACTGTCAGGAGACCATATCTACAAGATGAACTATGAAGAGATGCTTGATTTCCATAAGGAGAAAGAAGCTGCACTAACCATTGCGGTACTTGAAGTTCCATGGGAAGAAGCATCCAGATTTGGTATCATGAATACCAGCGATGACTATAGAATCGAAGAATTCGTTGAGAAACCGGAAAAACCTGAATCAAATCTTGCATCTATGGGTATTTATATCTTTAACTGGAAGCTGCTTAAAAAGTATATGAATGAAAATATCAATGCAGGGAAAAATATGGATGACTTCGGAAAGAACGTCATTCCTGAATTTCTGGATTCCAACGAAAGAGTTTACGCATTTCCATTCAAAGGTTACTGGAAGGATGTAGGAACTTTAGAGTCTCTTTGGGAAGCGAATATGGATCTTCTGGATCAGGATTCTGAACTGCAGATTAATGACCGGTCCTGGAAAATCTACTCAAAAAATCCTTCCATGCCTCCTCAGTATTTATCAAAAACTGCTGATGTCAAAGATTCACTGATTGTAGAAGGTTGTATTGTACACGGAAAAATCCGAAAATCAATTCTCTCTCCTAAGGTTATTGTAGGCGAGGGCAGCGAGATTTATGATTCTGTCATCATGGAAGATGTGAAGATCGGGAAAAATTGTATCATCAGGAAGGCTATGATAGGATCTCATTCTGTCATTCCCGACAATTCAACGATTGACGAAAATGGGGAAATAGCCGTTGTAGGCGAGTTTGAGATATTTAAGGAGGGGAAATAGGTATGGCTAGAAATAAACTTTTCGGTGTGGTTAATCTGAGTGAAAATGATTATTACATGAAGCAACTGACCAACAACAGGCCTTTAGGATCCATTCCATTTTTAGGTAGATATCGTCTTATTGATTTTACATTGTCTAACCTTGTTAATGCTGGCGTAGATACAGTAGGCATCTTCCTGAACGATAAATATCGTTCACTGATGGATCATATTGCAAATGGAAAAGAATGGAATCTGGACAGGAAAAAGGGTGGTATTTTCTATTTCTCTCCTTATTCTACTCCTGACATCCATAGCCAGTTGAGAGGAGATATCTCCACTTATTTCGCGAATATCGATTTCCTTACTGAAGCATCAGCAGATTATGCAGTCGTCATGGGCACTTCCATGGTCTGCAATATTGACCTTCAGGATTTGTTTAAAAAACATCTTGAAAGTAAAGCGGATGTTACAGTTGTTTATAAAACAATCGAAGAAGATGATTTTAGTTTCGAAAGATGCAATACTGTCAACACCAACGAATACAACAGTGTCATCACATTCGGAAAGAATATCAGAAGACCTGATACCCAGTCCGAAAGGAAAAAAATCTCGCTTGAGATGTATATCATCAAAAGAGAACTGCTGGTAGATATGATCACCGATGCAGTTACTACTGGAGAGAACGTGTATCTGACTGATGCGCTTCATGATTCGGTAACCAGATACAAAGTGCGTGGATATGAATATAAGGGCTTAGTCAAGAGTATCAGCTCAATTGAAGGATATTTTTCTGCCAGTATGGATATGCTCGATGAAGACAACATCAGAGAAGTGTTCTTCGGAGAGAATAAGATCCAGACAAAAGTCAAAGACGAAACACCTACATATTATTCAGATGACAGTACAGTCAGCAATTCGCTCATTGCCAATGGTTGTAAAATAGAAGGCACTGTGATCAACTCCATTATTTTCAGAAGAGTTACTGTAGCGAAAGGCTCAGTCATCAAGGATTCCATCATCATGCAGAATACCAACATCAACGAGGACTGTATTTTAGAGAATGTAATAACAGACAAACAGGTGGTACTTACAAACGGCACTGAATTGAAGGGAAGTCCTAAAAATCCTTTAGTTGTGAGCAAGGGATCTGTTCTTTAGGAGGAAAACATGAAAATTTTATTTGCAACCTCAGAATGCTATCCGTTTCTGAAAACCGGTGGTCTGGCAGACGTAGCTTATGCGCTGCCTAAAGAACTGGTAAACTCAGGTGAAGACTGCAGAGTGATTATGCCAAACTATGGAACGATCAAGAAAGAGTTCAGTGATAAAATGGAACATTTATTTGATACTACCGTTAAGGTAGGCTGGAGAGAACAATATTGCGGTGTCAAGTATCTGAAGCACGAGGGAATTGATTACTATTTCATCGATAACATGTATTATTTCCATCGGGAAACACCTTATGGTTATTTTGATGATGGAGAACGTTTTTCGTTTTTCTCACAGGCAATCCTTGAAATATTGACAAGAATTGATTTCGTTCCAGATGTACTTCACTGTAATGACTGGCATACATCTGTTATCCCTGTACTGATCAGAACAAAATACAAATGGGAAAAGAAATTTGAAAAGGTTAAAACGGTATTAACCATTCATAACTTAAGATTTCAGGGAATCT
Source organism: Proteiniclasticum sp. (assembly GCA_035469845.1). Taxonomy (GTDB): domain Bacteria; phylum Bacillota; class Clostridia; order Clostridiales; family Clostridiaceae; genus Proteiniclasticum. Next base: position 4,298 of record DATIRH010000232.1, read on the forward strand.
ACCCTCCAGAAGTGCTGGGTAATCTTCTGGGTATTGGTAATGAGCTACTTCAGGACTTCTGTTTTGAATACTTCGGAAATGTGAATTTCCTGAAAGGTGGTATAAACTACGCTGATTCTGTTACCACAGTCAGTCCTACCTATGCAGAGGAGATCAAGACCGAATACTTCGGAGAAGGACTTCATGGAGTAATGCAGAAGGTCGACTACAAGTTAAGAGGGATTTTGAATGGAATCGACTATAAACTTTTCAATCCAAGAACAGATAAGCAGATCCCATATCCCTATGGCATACAAAAAATTGATGCTAAAGTAAAAAACAAACTGGCGCTGCAGAAAGAACTTGGGCTTGAAGTAAGAGAAGATGTGCCTATGATTGGAATCATTTCAAGAATGACCGACCAGAAGGGTTTCGATCTCATTGCAGAAGGTATTGAAGAGCTCCTGTATCAGGACCTTCAGCTTGTTGTGCTGGGTACTGGTGATAGACGATATGAAGATATGTTCAGATATTTCAGTTACAAATATCCGAATAAGGTTTCTGCAAATCTGGCTTATAACGGAGAACTCGCTCAGAAAATATATGCTGCTTCTGATTTATTCCTTATGCCATCACAATTTGAACCTTGTGGCTTATCACAGCTTATGGCTCTTAGATACGGCACCGTACCGATTGTACGTGAAACGGGCGGACTAAAAGACACAGTCCTTCCTTACAACAAGTTCACAGGAGAAGGCATTGGTTTCACCTTTTCAAATTATGACAGTTATGATATGCTACAAGCTGTATATCGAGCATTAGAAGCATATAGAGATAAAGAACAATTCAGGAATATCATGCTGCAGGGAATGAGAACAGATTACAGCTGGAAATCATCTGCAAAAGTGTATCAGGAATTGTACAAAGATATTCTTTAACCAAAAGGAGCAAAAACTAGATGATAATAACAAAAGAACAGTTCAAACAGGACTTTGAGAAGAAGATGCTGAAACTGTATGCACAGGAAGTAGACCATTCTACCGTGCATATGCAGTATTTCACCTTAGGGTACCTGATGAAAGAGTACATTTCAGAAGGTTGGGCTAGAACAACCAACAGATACACAAAATACAGTGAAAAGCAGGTCTATTACTTTTCCATCGAATTTCTTTTAGGCAGGCTTCTAGCGAGCAATCTGTTGAACTTAGGCATCAGAACTACAGTAAAGGAAGCTTGAACTGATATGGGTCTGAGCCTGAAGGAAATAGAAGATGTGGAAGTCGATCCTGGTCTTGGAAATGGTGGATTAGGAAGATTAGCTGCATGCTTCATGGATTCAATGGCTTCTTCAGGAATACCTGGAAACGGAAATGGTATCCGTTATAAATATGGTTTATTCCAGCAGAAAATCGTAGATGGTTATCAGGTAGAACTTCCTGAGAACTGGCTTAGAGATGACAATGTATGGGAAATCAGAAAGAGTGATAAAGCGGTGAAGGTGAAATTTTACGGCGATGCCTGGATGAAACCTGAAGAAGACGGTAGCCTGAGTCCCATCCATACAAATTATCAGGAAGTCCTGGCAGTGCCTTACGACACTGCACTTGTAGGTTATGAAAACAAAACAGTGAATACACTTAGACTATGGAATGCGGAAGTGCCTCACTATTCTGAAGAGAATCAGGGAGAATTGAACTTCAATAAATTACTTCTGAATAAGAGGGAAATCGAAAGCATTTCAGAAGTTCTTTATCCTGATGACTCCAATCATGATGGAAGAGTACTGAGATTGAAACAGGAATACTTCTTTGTGTCTGCCGGACTGCAGAGCATTGTATCCCAGCACAAAGACTCAGGGCATCCTCTTAGTGAACTGCATAATTATGTAGCAGTTCATATCAACGATACACATCCTGCCGTAGCCATTCCTGAACTTATGAGAATTCTCATGGATGAAGAAGGTATGGAATGGGCAGAGGCTTGGCATGTTACACAGAGCACCATGAGCTATACAAATCATACAATCATGAGCGAAGCCATGGAAAAATGGCAGATTGACCTCTTCAAGGAACTGCTGCCAAGAATCTATCTGATCATCGGTGAAATCGATCGCAGATTCAGAGAAATTCTCAGCACAAAATTTGGAGAAGATCAGAATCAGATAGAGAAAATGGCTATCATATCCGGTGGCTATGTACGAATGGCTCATCTGTGCATTCATGGTTCTCATAGCGTGAATGGTGTGGCAAAGCTTCATACAGAACTCCTGAAAACACAGGAATTAAGAGATTTCTATATGCTCTATCCTTATAAGTTCAACAACAAGACCAATGGTATCACCCACAGAAGATGGCTTATGCTGGCGAATCCTTTATTATCAGGTCTTCTCGATGAAACCATCGGAACTTCCTGGAGAAGGAATCCTCAGGATCTGAAACTCTTCAAGAAATACAAGAGAGATCCGGAAGTGCAGCAACGTGTTGAACTGATCAAGAGAACCAATAAAGAGAAATTAGCTGAATACATCAAAGAAAAGAACAACATCATTGTAGACCCGAATTCAATATTCGATGTTCATGTCAAGAGACTTCATGCATACAAGAGGCAGCTTCTTAATGCGCTTCATATTATGCATCAGTATCATGAAATCCTCGAAAATCCGAATTTTGATATGTTGCCTAAAACATATATCTTTGCTGCGAAAGCTGCACCTGGATATTATTTTGCAAAAGAGATCATTAAGTTCATTAATGCTCTAGCCGATCAGATCAACAATGATCCAAGAGTGAAAGGCCGCATCAAAATCGTATTCCTTGAAAACTATGGAGTAACTTTAGCAGAGAAAATCATTCCAGCTTCTGAAGTATCAGAACAGATTTCCACAACAACAAAAGAAGCCTCTGGAACAAGTAACATGAAATTCATGATGAATGGTGCTGTAACCCTTGCAACACTAGATGGTGCAAACGTTGAAATTCTTGAAGAAGTTGGCCATCCTAACATTGTAATCTTCGGTATGACTGAAAAAGAAGTGCTTAGTTATTACAGAAATGGTGGTTATAATTCCAGAGAAATATATGAGTCTGATCCACGTGTCAGAAGAGTCCTTGACGGCTTGAATAATGGAGCCATTAAAAACATTCAGGTTGAGGGTCAGGATATCTTCAAGAATCTCATCGACTACAATGATGAATTCTTTGTACTTAAGGATTTCGATTCTTATGTTACCGCTCAGAAAAAGATTGAAGAATTATATAAAGATAGGTTTACCTGGAACAAGATATCCATCGAAAACATCTCATCTTCTGGTGTATTCTCATCTGATGTCACTGTAATGCAGTACGCATCAGGAATATGGGATACAAGAATCATCGAAAGATAATCAATTAAAATATAATAATGTAAAATGATATAAGTCCTGGATTCATCCAGGACTTATATCAAATCAGGGGTAAAGGATGGTGGAGTAGCCTTATTGATAGGTACACTCAAAATATATGAATTATCGGTACATTAACATTGAATACAACTCATTCAGCGAATTACACAAAAAACCTTTTGGTGCAATTAGAGTAAATGAAGAAATCACATTCAGAATTCATGTGGAAAAAGCGTATAACCCTGACGTGACGCTGGTCATTGCGAAAGAAGGCCAGGGAGAGCGCTACATCCGTATGGTACAAGAAGACAACAATTATCACACAACTACTTATTCAGCCGACGAAACGGGTCTGTGTTTCTATTTTTTCATCGTGAATTATCATGATTATGATCTTCATCGCACAATCTATGTTGGTTCACCAGGCTCTAGCATCGGTGGAGAACAGGTCATAAAGGAAAATCGATGGGATATCACACCTTATCAGATCACTTTTCACGATTACATAAAACCTGCGCCATCATGGTATAAGGATACGATTTTTTATCAGATCTATGTTGATCGATTCTATAACGGAAACGACGATAAGAAAGTGAACAGTCCAAAGAAAAACTCATTTCTCTATGCTACATGGGAAGATACACCTATGTACATCAAGGACAGCCAAGGCAACATCATAAGATGGGATTTTTTTGGTGGAAATCTTCTGGGTGTCATGAAAAAACTTGACTACCTCAAAGAGCTTGGAATCGGTGGGATCTATCTGAACCCGATCTTTAAGGCCAGAAGTAACCATAAATATGATACAGGAGATTATCTGAAGATTGATGAAATGTTTGGAGATGAAGAATTATTCCAATTGTTGATTGATGAAGCCGCGAAACGCGGTATCCGAATCGTATTAGATGGTGTATTCAATCATGTTGGTGCAGATTCGAGATATTTCAATGCTTTTGGGAATTATCCGGAATTAGGTGCTGCCGAAAGTCAGGATTCTGCCTATTATCCATGGTTCAACTTTTTCGTATATCCATCTGAATATGAGAGCTGGTGGGGAGTGAAAGATCTTCCTAATGTAAATGAGAACAATCCTTCTTATCGTAATTTCATTGTTGGAAAAGATGGCGTCATCGAAAAATGGACAAAGATGGGCATCGGCGGATGGAGACTTGATGTGGCTGATGAGATGCCTGATGATTTTATCAAAGACATCAGGACTACAATGAATCAGGTCTCAGATGATTCTGTTTTAATCGGAGAAGTATGGGAAGATGCCTCAAATAAAATCGCCTAGGGTAAAAGAAGAAGATACCTGTTAGGTGATGAACTCCATGCGACGATGAATTACCCTTTCAAAGATGGTGTTATAGGTTACCTGAACGGCCATGTAAGAGCCAGAGATCTTTATACAAGGTTTATGTCTCTAAAGGAGAATTATCCAAGTGAAGCCTTTTACAGCGCTTTAAACAACCTGGGTACACATGACACAAAAAGAATCTTCACTGAAATAGATGATATAACCCGATTAACAATCGCTGTTGGTATGCTTCTTACATTTCCTGGAGTGCCCTGTATTTATTACGGAGATGAAGCAGGCATGAAAGGGGAGTCGGATCCTTATAACAGAGGGCCTTATCCTTGGGGAAATGAAGTAAAAGAAATATCGGAAATTTATAAAAATATGATAGACCTTCGTAATTCTGATGATGCTTTCTCAAAAGGAGATTTTATTCCATTCTATCAGGAAAATCTTTTTGGTTACCTCAGAAAATCGGAAAACAGCACTTATCTCATCATCATCAATAGAGAACCTGAAGCAGCCAGACTTGTTATTCACGATGCAATTGGTCTGGAGTCTGTTCTACATGAATTAAGAGACCAGCTGAAAGATTCTTATCATCTCAAAAACAGCTCATTTAACTGCATAAAAATCAAATAAAACAGCAAGAAGGTCTGTACAACCAAACGGTATTGTACAGACCTTCTTGCTATTTTCATCATTTCTGATTTTCTATTCTTTTGAGATGTTCAAGACGTTTATTGGACATTTTTCTTCTTTTTCTTCTTTTAGAGGCATTCAGTAGTCTGATTCCTAAAATCAGTAGGATTAGAATGACCACAGTCCCTAAAAAGAGTGGAACGATTCGTTTCAAAATACTATTATCTTTAATTTCATTGAGAATTTCGGTATCCTCCGATTGTGCTTCTTCCAATTCTGCTTCAGTAAAAACAATATCATTTTCACAGATCAGATCGATCTGGCCCACTTCTTCGCCATCAATCAGGACATTTACCGTATCGATAACATCACCGGATTTGCGGTTCTCTTCTATGACAAGCTCATCAAATTCCAATAACGGCATAGGCTCATTCAGATCCGCTGATACGTAATGAAAGTCATCACTGGCTACTAATGTCTGCTCTTCTCCATCAGGAAGTACAATTTTTTTCATTTCCTGTCCTTTTTTATACAGGAGATGCACTGAAGTATTTTCAAAAGCCCATTCAAACAGTTCCTTACTTTCAGTCCAATAGGTGCTTTGATTCACACCTTTGACAATAGATACGATAAGAGTACGGCCATCTTTTTCTGCCATTGAGGTGTATGAATAACCTGCTTCGGGCGTCCAACCTGTTTTCCCCATGACCACAGGTTCATAGAAGTACTGGCTCGTGCTTCGCATCATATCATTTTTATTGGTTGCCCATCTGTTCATATCTGTAAGGAGATTGGTCAGTGGCAGCATATGACTTCTCACTTGAGCAATTTCAACCAGCTTCTCATTTTTTCCTGCTTCAGCAGTGATGAGTGCTAAATCCTTCGCTGTACTGGTATTATTGTCGCTGTCATCATAATATAAGCCAGAAGGATTATAGAAAGCAGTATTAACAGCACCGATGGAATGTGCCTTTTGTGTCATGAGTTTTGCAAACTCTTCTATACTGCCTGATGCTTCTTCTGCTAGAATTTCGGCTGCATCATTGGCAGAATGAAGCATAAGAGCGTAGAGTAAATCAATCACCTTGATTTCTTCGCCTTCTTTAAATCCCATGGAAGCACCTTTCGCAAAAGGTGGTTTCGGACCTACTGTAACTATTTTTTCTAAATCCAGCATTTCTATAGCGAGCATTGCTGTCATGATTTTCGTTGTTGAAGCTATTAAATTCTGTTTTTCGCTCTGCTTGTCATAAAGAACAACACCGGTATCTGCATCCATTACAACAACGGATTCAGAAAAGGTTTCCGGTGGCAATACCTTTGTATTAATAGCAGCGCCAAACACAGATTGAATTGTTAATGTACTGAAAATTATTGTTAAACTTAGTATTCTTGATATTTTTTTCGTAATATGTCTCAATTTCCCCACCTCGCTTTTATTATTATAGCAAATATCACTATAGAGCACTATAAAAAATTGAAAATAATACATAATATAAGTAAAGATAATAAGTATACATAGGAGAATCTAATGAGTTTGATGAATATAAAGAAGAGTGACATTAAAGTTAGAACCAATAGGATAATGATATGTGCATGCCTTTGTATCTGTCTTTTCAGCTCCAGCGGCTGCAGCAGAAGTGATGACCATCTGTTTCTGGACGAAGAAACAGATGATGAAATCGTTGTAGTGACAAAGGAATCAGACATAGTCATGGATATCATTGTCGAAATCAAGGGAGAAGTCCAGAAACCCGGAGTCTATGCAATGCCCGTCAATTCGCGACTAAATGACCTTCTTACAGTCTCCGGTGGAGTGTCAACCTCAGCTAACCTTAGAAATGTCAATCTGGCTATGAAGATTGAAGACGGAGAGTCCTTCTACATTCCTTCCATTCACGATGAAGAAGAAGAGATTATTTTAGGAGAACAGAAAAGGGAAGATGGCAAAATAGATCTTAACAAGGCATCAAGAGAAGATTTGATGAGTGTAACAGGAATAGGACCTGCCACTGCTGATAATATACTGGCTTATCGAGAAGAGGTCGGAAAATTCAATTCTGTTGATGAACTTGTTCAAGTAAATCGCATAGGGGACAAGACACTGGAAAAAATACGTGATTTCTTCATTGTGAAATAGTTTCCATTAAAATAGAAAATGGGAATCGATTTACTCGATTCCCGTTTTTTACTTATGCGTTTATCGTTTCCTTTAAAAGTTCAATTCCTTTTCTGATTCTTTCTAAGGACTCTTCTTTACCAAGTACATCGGCAGCTTCAAATGCTCCTCCAGGAGTGAACTGTTTCCCGGTGAGCGCTGTTCTTATCGGCCAAAGCATCTGTCCATTTTTCATGCCAAGTTCTTTGACTTTTTCCAGAACAATCTCGTGAAGTTTATCGATAGTCCAATCCGAAGGAGAAATTTCTTCAAGTAACGGAAGTATGGTCTCCAGTGAGGAGAGTGCAACTTCACTGTTGGTTTTCATCTTCTTATGAGTATACATTTCTGTGGAATACTCAGGTAAGGCATAGAAAAAGTCCAGCTGTCCGCTGATTTCACTTAACACTTCTACTCGTGTATGAAGAATAGCAGCAATCTTCATGGTATCCAGCTGTTTGTCTTTGATATCTTCTAAAATGTATGGAAGTGTAATCTCATGAAACTTTTCAAGTGGAAGCTTCTTCAGATATTCACCATTCATCCATTTCAGTTTTTCAGAGTCGAAAATTGCAGGACTCTTATTGATGTTCTTGTAGTCAAATACTTCAACAAGTTCCTCCAATGAGAAAATCTCCTGTGTTGTACCTGGATTCCATCCTAATAAAGAAATGTAATTCAGTACAGCTTCTTTCAGATATCCTTTTGCAAGCAGATCTTCATAGGAAGCATCTCCTGTTCTCTTTGAAAGTTTATGCTGTGCATCTTTCATGATTGGTGGACAGTGTACATAGACAGGAACGTCCCATCCAAAAGCTTCATACAGCCTGTTGTACTTCGGTGATGATGAAAGATATTCGCTTCCACGAACCACATGGGTGATCTCCATCAGATGATCATCAACAACATTCGCGAAATTATAGGTTGGAAGACCATCACTTTTCAGCAGCACCATGTCTTCTAGCTCTTCATTGTCAACCGCGATTGTTCCGTAGATGACATCTTCAAACTTCGTTACCCCTTCAGTAGGGTTGTTCTGTCGTATTACATAAGGAAGTCCCTTGTTCAGGTTTTCTTCCACTTCATTTTGGCTTAAAGAGCAGCAGTGCTTATCATACTTGAACGGTTTCTTTTGGGATTCCGCATTTTCTCTCAGCATATCCAAGCGTTCTTTTGTACAGAAGCAGTGGTACGCTTCCTTTTTTTCTACAAGTTTTTCAGCATACTCTTTGTAGATATCTCTACGTTCGCTCTGCACATAAGGTCCATATTTTCCACCTACATCCGGTCCTTCGTCATGAATCAGTCCAGTGTCCTTCAATGTATTGAAAATCACCTCTACAGTACCTTCTACGTATCTTTCCTGGTCTGTGTCTTCAATTCTTAATATAAAGTCACCACCTTCATGTTTTGCAATGAGATATGCATATAAGGCAGTTCTTAAATTACCCACATGCATGTATCCTGTTGGACTTGGTGCAAATCTTGTTCTTATTTTACTCATAGTGTCCTCCTTACAGATTAAAAGAAGTTTCAGCCACGAGCCAAAACTTCATTGTCAGTTTTAATTATACTATTCAGAAGTTTTCTGTCAATTATTTAGCGGGATTACTTCCTTACCGTTTGCCGCAAAAACGAGACTGCCCATCTCTTCTGTCAGAAGAGTTTTCGCACCAATATTTTTGTATCGTTCTAGAATTTCAGGCGAGGGGAGGTTGTGATCGTTTCCGAGACCTGAGGTTACAACGATGTAGGCAGGAGCGACTTTCTCAAGAAAAGGTTCGGAACTCGATGTCTTTGAACCGTGATGAGGGGCCTTCAGTACGTCAGATTTCAACTCCACGCCGGTTCTGATCACTTCAGTTTCCACGATTTCTTCTGCATCTCCAGTAAAAAGAAACGCATTGTCACCCACAACAAGTCTCATGATGGAAGAATAATTATTCGGATTTAAATAACTGTCCTTATTGGGTGATAGAATCTGCAGCCTGATGCTCTCGCCAAACTCAAATTCCATACCGCCTTTTAAAAAATCACGAGGAGTATTCTTCTGATCCAGTGCAGTTGTCATCCTGATGAAAGATCTCGTGACCAGTTCTTTATTTGGCATGTAAAATTCACCAATCTCAAACTCAGAAAGCACTTCTCCCATACCGCCTATATGATCCTCATGAGGGTGCGTCAGAAAAACAAGATCAAGCTTCTCTACGTCATAGGTTCTCAAATACGCTATGATCGTACTTGCATGCTCTTCTTCTCCTGCGTCTATGAGGATATTTTTTTCGTTGATTTCTATGAAAATAGAATCTCCTTGACCGATATCGATATAGTGTACTTTCACTGGTGTGTTTACAGACTGAATTCTTGTAACTTCAGTGGATTTCTCCACACCCACAATTCCATAGTCAAGAAAGAAATAAATTCCAACCAGACTGAGCAGCAAGATCATAAAAAGAATCATGGGCAAATAAGTTCTTTTTCTCATGGATACCTCCGGTTTGTCTTTGTGTACATTTTACCATCATTCGCTTGATTTAAACAGATTTGATGTGTTATAGATTATTATAGCTTTCACCATCAAAAAAATACTTGCCAAAATCATAGGACAAGAATGAATAATGATTTATAATATACTGTACAAGGAAGATTCTGATCATTAGCACTGAAAAAACCTGGCGAAATTTGATTTCAGCCATCTACAACGCTTTTGCTGGGGCCTGATGGCAGGAATTGAACATCTGTGCTGACAGCATTTGATACTTAAGTCAGGGGCAAATTTTCTGATTGATAGCGCTGCTTTAAAAAGAGTAATAGCATGATCAAGTGCATCGCCCTAAAGGATTTGTATTTTCGCATCAGAATCTTCCGAATGAAATGTCAATCGGTCACTGCGAGATCAAATATATACGACAAGGAGTTTACTATACTGTTTGATATTGAAATTAAGATCAGATTTGTG
>DATIRH010000233.1:0-5714 GCA_035469845.1 Proteiniclasticum sp.
ATCATATTTCCAGGGGATACAGCCCCGAAGATACACTTCTGATTTTTCCTTCCGTATCAGCCGGCGAGAAGGTGAATATATTCCCTTATCAGGAAGAGGCGGATGCCATGTTCAACTCCACACTGTTCTATGAACTCTCAGTACTGAAGAAGCATACGCTGCCAGAACTGATGAAGATCAGTAAAGACAGTCCGACTTTTGAGGAAGCAAAAAGACTCATTACGATTTTAAGACTGATTGAAGACACTCCGGATGAATATGTTCCAACAAATTCTCTTCTTCGAGAATTTATCGGTGGAAGTCAGTTTTACGATTATTGATGGTAATCTCGAATAGTTACAGCAACAAAAGATAACATAAGGTAGGTGAATGTTTCCGCATAAGGAAACGAGAAAAATGAAAAAAAGATATGGTGTTTTTGATATCATCGGGCCGATTATGATCGGACCATCCAGCTCCCACACTGCAGGAGCAGCAAAACTTGCAAAAATCGCAAGGGGAATCGCAGGTGAGGAGCCGGTGGAGGTGAAGTTCTACCTTCACGGGTCTTTTTCCAAGACTTATAAGGGGCATGGTACAGACAGAGCTTTAGTGGCAGGAATTCTTGGCATGGACCCTGCAGATGAGAATCTGAAGGAGTCACTGAAACTGGCGAAGATGAAGGGTATGAGCGTTTCCTTTGAACCAAAAGATCTGGGAGATGTGCATCCGAATACAGTGAGAATCACAATGAAGTTAAAGGATGGGCATGAAGTTACTATAACGGGATCATCCATTGGAGGCGGAGCTGTGGAAATTTCTCAGATAGATGGGGAAGAAATACAGTTTTCAGGAAATTATCCTACACTCCTTGTATCACAACGTGATGCACCAGGAGTTGTGGCCAATATTTCCAGACTCCTCTATGAAAATGGGATCAATATCGCCTTTATGTCCTTATTCCGCTCACAGAAAGGTCGAGATGCGATGATGATCTTCGAGCTTGATCAGAACATAGACAAAAACATCCTTGAAAAGCTTACGCAGGTAGAAAGTGTTGAACATGTGCGCTTTGTCCCGCTCAGCAGTGATGTGATCAATTATCCGGTGGTTTAAAACAGGACAGGTGGAGGAGTACGAAAGATGAATATAAAAAATGGAAAAGAACTGCTGAAAAAATGCAGTGAGAATAATATGACCATAGGAGAATTCATTCTCAAGCAGGAAATGGAAGAAAGCGGATTGAGTCAAGAAACAATCTACAATAAAATGGTGGAAAACCTCCGGGTGATGGAGTATTCCACCATCAAGGGAGTCAATGAAAAGGTGATTTCCGTATCTGGACTCATCGGTGGAGATGCCTACCGACTTGGTAAATATCTAAAGAGCGGAAAAAGCGTGGCGGGTAGGGTCATGGTGAAGGCCATGAGTTATGCGCTCAGCTGCTCCGAGGTGAATGCTTCCATGGGGAAAATCGTGGCTTGTCCTACAGCGGGGGCCAATGGCATCCTTCCGGCCGTCATGATGACCATGAAAGAAGAACATGATATCGAAGAGAAGGATCTTATCATGGGTCTTTTTGCTTCAGCAGGTGTCGGAGCCATCATTGCTCAGAATGCAACCATCTCAGGCGCAGAAGGAGGCTGTCAGGCAGAATGCGGATCAGCCGCTGCCATGGCTGCCGCTGCCGTTGTGGAAATGATGGGTGGAACACCAGAAATGTGCCTTGATGCTGGCGCCATCGTATTTAAAAACACATTGGGTCTTGTGTGTGATCCCATTGCAGGTCTCGTTGAAGTACCCTGCGCAAAGAGAAATGCTTCAGGTGCCGTCAATGCGCTTACAGCAGCAGATCTGGTTCTGGCAGGAGTGACATCAAGGATTCCATTTGATGACACCGTTGCGGCCATGTACTCCATCGGAAAGAGCATGCCTGAAGCGTTGAGAGAAACAGGCATAGGTGGTCTTGCAGGAACAAAAACCGGCAAGAAGCTGAAGAAGGAAATCTTCGGAAACAAAAATGAAAGATCAGACAATCTCATGAATGACAATACTTTCGAGACGGATAGTAAAGAAGATGCTGATCTCGATGAATAATCCCCATAAGAAAAAGCCTGCAACATCATGCAGGCTTTTTCATTGGACTTTATCCGGTTTTTGCTGAACTCTTCGTATCTTAGATAAACATGGTAGCGCTGGAATCATCAGATTCTGCGATCATGTAGCCTACACCACCGAATTTGACTCCGTCTAGAAGCTCTTCTTCCTTGATGCCAAGAAGGTCCATACTCATCTGGCAGGCAACGACTTCGACGCCGCTGTCCATGGCTGATTTGATCAGTTCTTCAAGGGACTGCACATTCTTCTTCTTCATGATGGAACGGATCATTTTTGGTCCCATTCCAGCCATGTTCATATTGGAAAGACCCAGTTTCTTGGAACCCTTAGGCATCATGAACCCGAACATCTTTTCAATGAAGTTCTTCTTCACTGGTTCATGGGTTTCTTTTCGAAGGACATTGATGCCCCAGAAGGTGAAGAATAAAGTGACCTTTTTGTCCATGGAAGCTGCACCATTGGCAATGATGAAGGCTGCGATGGCCTTGTCCAGATCACCGGAGAAAACCACCATGGTCATGTTCTTCTTCTCAACAGCATTCCCTGAATTCGCACAGGCGATACTGGTGTTGTCTTCTTTTTCGCTTAGACCTTTTTTAACAGAAGCCTTGATCAGACCTTTTTCCTTGTTCACAGAAAGAAGCTCGTTTCCGGTTCTTCTTGCCCAAGCGCCGATATCTTCATAGAAGCCCATGTCTGATGCAGTGATATTGACGATATCTCCTGTGTTCACTGTATCCATGGTGCTCTTGACTCTCATAAGCGGTCCAGGACAGCATAACCCTGTAGCATCAAGTTCTACTACGGCACCTGTTGCGACGGGTTCTGAGGCTATCCTGACAGGTTCTGCTGCGGTTTCGTCTTTATTGACAAGTGGCTTACTGATGGCGTTATAAAGCTTGAAACCACCGGTTATATTTTTCGTTCTGAATCCATACTGATTCAGCAGGCGAGAAGCGACATAGCCTCTTAATCCTACCTGACAGTAAATATAGATCAGCTTATCCTTATCCAGTTCATTCATCTTTGCACGAAGGTCGTTAAGAGGTATATGAATTCCACCTTCCATGGCTCCGTTCATCACTTCGACTTCATCACGCACATCCAGAAGGATCATGGTTTCATTATTGAAGTTCTTTTCGTAGTCATCAAAGGATACATTGTCGACCAAGCCGTCCAGTGTATTTTCAGCAACAAATCCAGCCATATTGACAGGAGATTTACCACTGGAAAATGGTGGAGCATAGGCAAGTTCAAGTTCTGTCAGATCATCAACGGTTCCTCTGTATTTAATGACTGTTGCGATAACGTCTATGAATTTATCAACGCCGTCATAGCCGAGAGCCTGTGCACCAAGAACCTTTCTGTCCTGATCAAAGATCAGTTTGATGGTCATCTGAGTGGCACCTGGGTAATAGCCCGCGTGGTTATTCGGATGGATGAAGACGGATTTCACGTCGAGTCCGTTACGCACAGCCGTGCGTTCATTCATTCCTGTGGAAGATGCGGTCATGTCAAAGACTTTCAGAATGGAAGTGCCGATGGCACCCTTATAGGTCATTTCTTTTCCTGAAATATTATCAGCAATGATTCTTCCTTGTCTGTTTGCTGGGCCGGCAAGAGGAATTGCTGTTCTTCCACCAGTGATGTAATCTGTGATTTCAGAAGCATCCCCAGCTGCATAGATGTAAGGGAAGTTGGTTCTCAGGGAGGCATCCGTTATGATATGACCTCTCTGACCAAGCTCGATTCCTGATTCTTTCAGGAAAGCGGTATCAGGGGTTACCCCGATGGCTGAAACAACAAAGTCGCCTGTAACGACTCTACCGGTTCCTAAGACGACTTCTATCTTATCGCCCACTTCTTTGAATTCACATACTCCGTCCTTCAGATAAAGAGAAATTCCTCTGTCGTTTAGTTCATGTTCTACAATCATGGACATTTCAGAATCAAATGGAGCAAGAATATGAGGTGCAGCCTCAATCAGAGAAACTTTAAGTCCTCTTTCCAGAAGATTTTCAGCAGTTTCAACACCGATGAATCCGCCACCGATGACGATTCCATGACCTTTAAGGTTCTGGTCTGTCATTTCTTTGATCTTGTCCATGTCGCTGATGGTTCTCAATGACATGACTTTTTCAGAATCAATTCCTTTGATTCCAGGCTTTAAAGGCTTTGACCCTGGAGATACGACCAGGTAGTCGAAGGACTCTTTATAGATTCCTTTATCTTTGGAAGAAACAGTAACCGTTTTATTTGAAGCATCAACAGAAGTGACTTCTGAAAATACGCGTACATCAAGATTGAATCTGTCTTTCATTGCCTGAGGAGTCTGAAGGATCAATGCATCTCTTTCTTTGATGACTTCACCTATATGATATGGAAGTCCGCAGTTCGCAAAGGAAATGAATTCTCCTTTTTCGAAAATAACGATTTCCATGTTTTCATCCATTCTTCTAAGTCTAGCTGCAACGGTTGCGCCGACAGCCACTCCACCGATGATAATTGTTTTTGACATGTTTATAATTCCTCCTGTGGGTATAAAATATTTATGATATCTAGGACCTTCTGATTCTTAAGCGTGTAGGTGATTTCGGTACCACTTCTTGTACCTTCGATGATGCCAGCACTTCTGAGTTTCTGGATATGCTGTGAAATAGTAGACTGGGGTAATTCTATGCATTCCTGGATGTGCGTTACGTTACATCCTCCTGTTTGAAGAATTCCATTTAGAATACATAATCTTGCAGGGTGTCCCATTGCCTTCAAAACATCAGCATACTCATCGAATTTTTTAATATTGTGTTCCATGGATAACCTCCATCAATTAAATTTAATAAATCAATACATCCGTATATTACGATATAACGATTCAATTGTCAATAATTTATCAATAGTTATTTTCTATCAATCTTTTATGATGAGCATCTTCATGTATGGTTTACTCAAGGTAAAGCAAAATGCCCTATGCAATTGCATAGGACATTTTGACCTTTGTTTTATCAGCGCTTTGGTAATTTAATTGTACTCACCATAAGATAGGCAAGGGCAACCATGATAAAGATGATGAGAAAACTTAGATTCAGGTTATTTCTAAGAAGAAGTGCAAAGAGTGCAAGCACACATCCTGCGATGGTGATGGGAACGCCCATGAATACACCGTTGAAGCTGCTTGAATTGTACCTTGCTAATCTATAGGCTCCTGAGACTGGAAAAAGAATGATGGGAATAAGTCCCAGAAAACTGTATTCCAGAAGATTAAACATGAAATAGGCCTGCAGGGCTGGAGCTACACCAAATGATACAAGATCAGATAAAGAATCCAGCTCTTTTCCCAGCGGGCTTTCTGCATGAAGCAGTCTGGCAATGCGTCCATCATAGCGGTCTACAAGACCTGCAGCTAGAATGAAGAGACCTGAATTAAGATAATCACCTTGCACTGTAGCGATAAGGGATAAAATACCTAAGGATAAGTTCAGGAATGTCAGGATATTGGGGATAAATCCTCTTTTCATAATATATATAGAATAATTGTCATTTTTTTATCCATCTCCTTTCTTCACAATTAGGTCTATTATAAACCGAATTCTCCTTTTGAAACAATGATAATCTCAAGT
>DATIRH010000234.1:0-1748 GCA_035469845.1 Proteiniclasticum sp.
ATTTGTTTTCTTTGTCACCTGTTACTATACCGATAATATAAGACTATTCTATAACCTTTCGGTGAAATAGGCGTAAAATATTTATAACTTTTTGTTCACAATTCGATTCAGCCCCATGGATTATGACTGATTTTTCTCCATTTCAAGAAGCCTTTCTTTGACATCAAGTCCACCTGCAAAACCTACCATTTTTCCATTTTTTCCAATGACTCGATGGCAGGGTATGATCACCGGGATACGATTTCTGTTATTGGCCATGCCTACAGCTCTTGAAGCTTTAGGATTTCCTACAGCAATAGCTATATCCTCATAGGTTCTAGTTTCTCCCTTAGGAATTTCTCTTAGTGCTTCCCATACTTTTTTCTGGAAAGGAGTACCTTCTATTCGCAGGGGAAGGTCAAATTCATCTCTGTCCCCTAGATAGTATTCATTTATCTGTTGTTCTACTTCTGCAATCAGTTCTGTCTTTTTTTCTTCCATACCTAGAATAGATACCTTTCCAAAGTGGAGATCAGTGATCTTTCCATCATTTTCAAGTACTGTCAGATCTCCAATGAGTGTTTCAATGGTATATTTACATTTCATTGCATATTTTCCCTCCAATTCATTTATTACTTTTATCATACCTTATCTTTATGAATTAGGAAAATTTCTATTCAAATAAAAGTGAAAATGTAACGAAAAAAGACCTGAATGAAATATCATTCAGATCTTATGGTGGGAAGAACAGGACTCGAACCTGCGACTTCCACCTTGTCGAGGTGGCACTCTCCCAGCTGAGTTATCCTCCCATGAGGCAGTTAGCTGCCTTTTTATTATACCAAATTCCTTCCGTCAGGTATAGTATTTTTTTTAATCTTTATTAAATAATTCCTCTAAACGTGAGTACTATGAGAATTTACGGACTGTTCTTATTTCACTTGAAAAAGCCTTGAATTCACCTATTCTTTGTGTAGATTTAATCACGTTTTACCTTGCATCCCAACAGCTTTGGATATATATAAATGATGAATTCATACTTTTTCATCTGCTCTTCTAGAATAGATGCGTCCTTCCATTTAAAAGAGATACCTGGAATCTACTTCCTGGTATCTCCACATGATCTATTTATTTATTTTTTTAGGTTTTCGTCTGTAGGTTTTTCTGTTTGTCTGAACTGGAGCAGTTTCATCTTCCTGAACTTCTTTTCCTTCCCCGATCAGAGATACCCACATAGAAGTCCCGTCCTTTCCTTTGGTGTTGAATTCAAGAAAATCGAATTTTTTCAGGAACTTGGACAGTTTAGTATCACCATAATTTCTGACATCAAAGTCAGGATAGCGCTTCACCAGTCTGTTTCCGATCTCACCCATATTCATGCTCTGCGCTTCCACTTCATTCATCATTTTAAGCACAGTGGCTTTGATGACTTCAATATCTGTCATGCTCTTCTGGTCATCTGGTTTATCAGATTTCACTGGTTTCTTTCCATTCGCACCAACTGGTGTCTGGATTTCTTTTTTCATTTCTTCAAGTTCAGTTTCTTTTGCCAGTTCTTCCTGTTTGCTCTTCTCATCCGATGCCAGTAATACATCCAGATACTTGAACTGATTGCAGGCTGCAATAAAAGGTTTAGGCGTCTTTTTTTCTCCCATCCCTATTACAAGCTTACCCGATTCTCTTAATCTTGAAGCCAGTTTTGTAAAATCACTGTCACTGGAGACAATACAGAACCCTTCCACATATCCGGTGAAGAGGATATCCATGGC
>DATIRH010000235.1:0-2799 GCA_035469845.1 Proteiniclasticum sp.
GACGAGACAGGATATCTATTGTATTCTAATCTTGATAATCTCATCGGATGGGAAATTTATCCGGATCATCCCATCGATCTTTTTCTGAAAAGCGATGAAATGAGTCTGGTCGAAGACATAAGACAGGATGTCATCACAGGAGACTGGTACAAATACGGATACTTCAGGCTGGAAAACGGTGGACTCCTGCAAGTAGGAATACGAGCCAATACGGTGTATGCCTTTCTTGAGCGGTTCAGTGTAAACAACATTCTTACGGAATTGAAAAACAATGAGTCAGCACTTCATATTGATCTTTTAGATCAGAACCTTTCCATCATAGAGTCTACAGACAGTTATTTATCAGAACCGCTGCCAAGCATCAAAGATGCTAGAGAAGCACTTGATAAAAATCGGGAATACAGCTTTGTCAATGATTCCAGTGAAGATCAGTACTTTAGAGTCATTGTACCGATCCATCTGGAAGATAATCTGACAGAGGAGGATATGTATGCACTTTCTATTTCCTACTCATTGGAAGGAACAATGCGTCAGATCAGAAATGTCTCCTTCTTCGGACTGACAGCATTACTTCTGATCTATGGTTTCCTGTTTTATATCATGGTGTCCACCTACAGGAAGAATGAAAGCCTCAAGAGAGCTGCATACTTTAATGAACTGACCGGTTTACCGAACAAACTTTATCTTGAGAAGTATCTGGTAAGTGATATGGACAAAGGAAGACAGAAGAAGAGTGCACTGATGCTTCTAAGAATCAGCAATCTGAACAGCATCAACATGAATTACGGGTATCATTTCGGGGATCAGGTGCTCAAAACGATACCTGAAAAACTGGACCAATTTGATGCCAGGGGAGGGAAATTCTTCAGTTTCACCGCAGATCAGTTTATTTTATACAAGGAGGATTTTTCCTCAATGGATGAGCTCACAGCTTTATCCGATGATCTTTCAGATTCATTCAGAAATCCGCTCACTGTAGAGGGCACAGATATGTATCTGTCCATAAAGATTGGAATCGTTGTGGTGGATGAGTTCTATAAGGATTTCAACAGTGTTCTTAAGGATGCCTCAGTGGCACTGGAGCAGACGTTCAAAGACGAAAAGGATGCTATACTTTTTGATGAAAAGATGTATCAGTCGATTCAAAGAGAAGACATACTTGTCAAGGAAATGAGAAGAGTCATAAAGGAGAAAGACCAGGATGTCATCTATCTGGAATATCAGCCTATTGTTGATACAATAACTCGGAAGATCGTGGGGTTTGAAGCACTTGCAAGAATGAATTCCAGTCTGTTCGGAAGAGTGTCTCCAGTTGAATTTATAGAAGCGGCAGAGAAGAATCTCATCATGGTGGAACTAGGCAGCTATCTAATGGATCTTGCCTTCGATTTCATCAAGGAACTGGAAGAGAAGGGTTTTTCCGAGATAAGAGTTGCTGTGAATGTTTCTGGTATCCAGCTTCTGCAGAGCAGTTTCAACGAGCAGATCAAGGAGAAAATTGACAGATTTGGAATCCGCCCTGACCAGCTTGAAATCGAAATAACGGAGTCTATTCTTCTTGATAATCTGGAAATGGTCAATCTGAAATTCAAAGAAATCAGAAGTCTGGGTGTTCATATCGCACTGGATGATTTCGGTACCGGATACTCTTCCTTTGTGAGATTACATGAGCTATTAATCGATACACTGAAAATAGATAGAGGGTTCATCAATAAGCTTGAGAATTCAAGCAGAGATCTCATCATTGGCGATATCATTAAAATGACCCACAGGTTCGGAGTGAAGGTTGTTGCAGAAGGAATCGAGCATGAGATGCAGAGAACTTTCCTTCTTACACAGGAGTGTGATTATCTTCAAGGATTTCTCTTCAGTCGTTCCGTGACACGTGAAAGCGCATTCAAGATGCTAGAAACAGAAGTTTTGTAATACTATAAAAACAGAAGAATAAAGATAGAAGAATAAATGCAGTTCTTGTTTTATTGAACAAGAACTGCATTTTTCTTGATATCAGAAGTGTCTTTCACTAGATCTGACAATCTGCATTATGATGTGCGGATTATTCTGAGACTCAGAATAATGAAGTTGTATAAATAAAATACATATTAATATAATATCATTAAAAACCAACCTTAAAATTATAAATTTTATGATATTATTTGGCATAAATGTGATATATTTATAAAGTGATTTGATTCCAAAGAAAGTTGTTCTTTCAAGGAGTAAATCCTTGAAATACATACACGAAGAGAATCAAAGTGTATTGTCAACAAGAATCAGAATAACTGGAAAATGTACATCTCGTGTTTTTAAAAATCCGTTAGTGGATAGATTTAAATTTCTAGACATTTAAAGAATGCTATAAGATAGGAGCGACCATGGAACAGAAAAAGAATTCATCTTGGATGGAACCGCTATTTTCCTCAATTTCTTCTAGAAAACAAACAATATTTCTGACAATCCTTCTACTGGTGATGCTGGTTTTTTCAGGCATCGGTATACTTATTCATCGTAGTGTCCAGAGACTTCTCATTGAAGATCTTAGATATGCAACCCTTAATACGGCAGTAACCGCAGCATCCTTCATTGGAGGAGAAATAGAACCCTATGAAGCATTTACAGAAGCTGAAGCGTATACGGAAGGTTTCTATGATGCTGATTATTATAATAAAATGCAAAACATATTCAGAAAGATAAAAAAAGAAACGAATTTAGGATTCATCTACACCATGAAAAAAGTCTCAGATGACACTGTCATGTATCTTCTGGATGGAGAAGACCCTGAAAGCACTCAGTTTTCAC
>DATIRH010000236.1:0-3061 GCA_035469845.1 Proteiniclasticum sp.
TGGATCCAGACACTGGAATCAGAAAACGGAACATGGTAATTTCTCCTGGTTTATTGTATTTCAGAAGTGTATACCAGAGCGTAAAGGCTACAGCTGAAAGCAGTGCGGAATAAAGAAGAAGTCCACCTGCCAAAGGTGTCATAGTCAGCGTGCTGTAATTTCCACCTAAAGAAATTAGAAGCATCACAATTCCACCAAAAATCAGCTGATAGGCTGAAAGCAGCATAGGGTGGATACTCCTTGCAAAGCTCTTGACCATGAAACTGGACAAGACCCCAGTAATCACTGAAAAGAACATGAATCCTTCTCCGATCAAGGAGAAGCTCACATCAAGACCCGAATTGATATTGACGATGAGTACACCGATGATACCAAATCCGATTCCTAAGATCTTGTTGCTGTTTAATCTGTCATTCTTGTAGATAAAATGAGCAAGAATGATGATCAGGAAATTGGATAAGGAAGATATGATCGATCCTTTTGAAGCCGTTGTATTGGCAAGGCCAATATAGAAGAAAAAGTAATTCAGTGAAGTCTGAACAAGGCCCAGAGCAATCACGCGCTTATAGTCTATAAATGTTCTGAGTCTCACCTTTTCTCTCATGGTCACGAAAGCATATCCAAGAATCAGAAACCCGGCAAGGGTGAATCTAATTCCCGCAATCAGAATCTTTGAATAGAGATCATCACCAGCCATATTCATCTGCTCGTAGGTGATCTTCAGTACTGGGAATGCACTTCCCCATAATATCGATGCGAAGATAGCCAGCGTAATCACCCATGGCTTCTTCTGAAAAATATTCTTATTCTCTATAATTTCATTATTCATTATGTACCTCCAAATTGTCCATAAAGTACATTATACTCAAAATTCAAGCTCATGGCACACAAATTGAAAATATTTAATAGCATCAAATATGATTTTGTGAAAAATAAACCCCCATCGGGTATTTCAACTGGATTTATGTTAAAATAGTCAACAAGTATTAATTTACATCAAAATATCAGATGAAGAGTATACTCCTCATCTTGAATAAGCGGAGGTTCTTATGAAAAAATACAGTTTTATACTATGGATCATTATATTCGTTTTAGTTATCGGTGGTGGATATTACTTTATCGAAAAATTCGGTGGAGAAGAAAGTCCTGACCCGATAGCAGAGGTGCCCCAGGAAGAGGACACTGAAGGTGAAGAGAGCAGTCCTCCAGTTGCTGAAGAAGCGCCAGTGGCAGATGCGATTTCAGAGCTGAAAGTAAAAACCCCTTTCACTCCGGATTTCACCGTTGTGAACAACGAAGGAGAAGAGGTTTCTATCTCTGAGTTCAAAGGTAAAAAAGTGATCATCAATTTCTGGGCATCATGGTGTCCGCCTTGCGTAGAAGAGATGCCTGAATTCCAGCTTCTTCATGATGAACTGGACCCTGAGGAGACTGTACTACTTGCCATCAACCTTACAGATGGACAAAGAGAAACAAAGACCCTTGCGAACAATTTCCTTGCCGAAAACAATCTGGATATGAATGTGCTATATGACACCCAAGGAAATGCGTTCTACGAATTCAATGTTTCCAGTATCCCTCAGACCTTCTTCCTGGATGAAGAAGGTACTGTGCAGTACTCCATACTGGGCATGACAAATAAGACTGTACTGGACGCAGTTCTTGAAAGGATGGAGTAAATGGATGGATTGAAACTCGCTCTTCTGTTTTTTGAAGGTGTCCTCACCTTCATCTCTCCTTGCATCCTGCCAATGTTCCCAGTATTTCTCATGTATCTGAGCAATGAAAGTCAGAAAATGGGGAAAGCTCTGGTCATCAATATCCTAGGATTTATCCTGGGATTCACCATCGTGTTCGTCACGCTGGGCGCAACCGCTACCGCCATAGGAAGCATAATGAATCAGAATCGTGTTCTTTTACAAAGAATCGGTGGTGTGATCATTATCCTCTTCGGACTGAACATGGCTGGATTCATCAACATCAGATTCCTGAATTTCCAGAGAGGGTTATCCCTTAAAAAAGACAGTGGCGGCTTCTTAAGCTCAATGATTTTTGGAATCGTATTTTCCTTCGGATGGTCCCCATGTCTTGGACTTTTCCTTGGAACAGCACTGATTCTGGCAGCAGATGCGAGCACAGTCGGTATTGGCATGTTCTATCTGTTCGTTTTCTCCATGGGACTTGGACTACCTTTCCTGATCACAGGAATCCTCTTCTCAAAGGTGGAACAGTCATTCAACTTTGTAAAGAAGCACTATAATCTCATCACAAAAATTTCCGGTATTTTCCTTGTGATCATCGGTATCCTGATGGCACTGGATCTCTTCGGATATTATGCCAGATTCTTCAATTTTTAACTCTAAAGAGTGAAGTAAGAAAAGAAGAATCTGATAGAAAAGAAAATCACCCCCTGTCAGAAACACTTCTGTCAGAGGGTGATTTTATTATATACTTTTTTCTAAGATCGTCTTCCATAGGTATGGTGCAGCTCTTAATTCATATCTACGATACTGTCGTAATTGACCTTCAGTGGTTCAAATTTTCTGAGCATGATGTGTCCTGATTCGTATGTCTCACCATCAATGGTAAGCATCACTTTATCTGTTCCGTAATAATCTCCGAAAGTATTGGCCAGTGACTGCAGAATAAGAGATTCATATCCAGCTCCTGCATTCATTTCATTCATGAAATCTCTTGAGAGATCCACATAAACCATACCATCCTCATTGAGGTAGAGATAGTTCACCTTTGTATTCGGTGTCAGCACAGGTGCTGCTTCCTTAGGCAGTTCTTTATAAGCCCCTATAATCAGATTTCTCGGAATATCATTGGTAGTGAACTGTATTTCTTTACGATACAGGAAAATTCTTTCATCCATTGCATTCGGATAGTAGAAATTCACTACTTTTTTCTGAACTGCGTCCATTTCCACTTTTTGCAGACTTGATGAAACTTCGTATCCTTCTCCGATATTCAGGCTTTGGATGAGTACCACATCTTCTGCATAATAATCAATATTGGTATATTCACCATCCTCATTTTTTGTTACTCTGGTGACTTC
>DATIRH010000237.1:0-5749 GCA_035469845.1 Proteiniclasticum sp.
AAATGGTACCATGGGGGCCTTTCTCTTCCTTTATTATTTTTCCATGTTTATTACTCTTTATTTTTATTTATGTTTCAAGCTTCCTCAGGATTTCAGTGATTTTTTTTGAGGAGTCATTCAGCTCCTCCAGATCCTCTTTAGAAAGGCCTTCCAGCTTACTTGCCGTGTATTCCTTTATTTTACTCTCCACCTGTTCAAGGTATTTCAGTCCCTCATCCGTGAGAGAGATGAGGAGTTTTCTCCGGTCTTTATGTCCCGGTTTTCGTTCCACATATCCATCCAGGATCAGCCTGTCGATGACTGGTGTGAGATTGGGCTTTGAAACACTCATGAATCTGGCCATTTCCGACATGGTCTTTTCCTTGAACCTTTTCAGGATGAAAAGCACACGGATATAACTTTGTGGCACTTCGCAGGTTTTGGATATGGTATGGAAGTTCACAAATTTACTATGCATGACGATTGTCAGGTTATGTATGCTTTCTCCCGTTTCCAGTATTATTTCTTTGTTATCCAATATTAATCTCCTCGTTTCTTGCAGTCATTCTTTCAATTTGATTATAAATAGAAATACGACGATTTGCAATAACTATTTATGAATTCATAATTATTATTGACTTATAACTTTCTCTAAAATATAATGAATAAGAAATTATGTTAGTCAGACATCGAATATAGATTAACGCAAAAGGAGAGACCTCAATATGATGAAATTAATGTCATTTTTAAAGAAGTACAGTCTGCATATTCTAGTGCTCATCGCACTGCTTTTTGCTCAGGCTGCTCTTGAACTATCTCTTCCTGATTATATGTCAAAGATTGTCAACGTGGGTATTCAGCAAGGTGGAATAGAATCCCCCTATCCTGAAGTGATCCGGGAAAGTGAAGTGACACTTCTTGAAAATCTCATGACAGAGGAAGAAACAGAAAAATTCAGAAGCAGCTATTCCCTGCTTGATCGTGAGGACGAAGATCTTCTGAAGAAGTATCCGAATATCGCAGATGAATCTGTATACGGACTAAGTGAGAAGCTGGAAGATGATTCCTCCTTAAGCTACCTCAATCCCTACCTGCTCATGATGTACGGACTACGGGATGTGGATCAGGCAAAAAAACTGGTTCCAGGTGGAGATTTCTCCGCACTTCCTGATGGTGTCTCACCCATAGAAGCCATATCCAGAATGCCAGAAGAGCAGAAGAGAGCTTTCATCGATACAATTCTTGAAAAGCTTTCTGCAATGCCTGAAATGAGCATCACACAGACAGCTACTCTCTATACCCGCGGAGAATACGCGGCATTAGGTGCGGATCTCAGCGGGATCCAGACGAATTACGTTCTTATGGCCGGTCTTCAGATGATCGGCATCGCATTTCTTGCCATGGTGGTTGCCGTCATCGTAAGCTTCATTGCCAGCAAAGTGTCGGCAT
Organism: Proteiniclasticum sp.; assembly: GCA_035469845.1. Lineage (GTDB taxonomy): Bacteria > Bacillota > Clostridia > Clostridiales > Clostridiaceae > Proteiniclasticum. Next base: position 1,429 of record DATIRH010000237.1, read on the forward strand.
ATCTTGGCAGGGATCTCAGATCCTCGCTGTTTAAGAAGGTCGCTTCCTTCAGCAATGAGGAATACAATGATTTCTCCACCGCTTCCCTTATCACAAGAAGCACCAATGACATCCAGCAGGTTCAGATGTTTTCCGTACTGCTTCTGAGAATGGTGTTCTTCGCACCGATCTTAGGTGTGGGTGGTATCATCAAAGCGCTGAACACCAATAAATCCATGGCCTGGGTCATCGCCGTAGGCGTCATGGCCATCCTGACCATCGTTGTGATCATGTTCAGCATTGCACTTCCTAAGTTTAAGTCCCTTCAGAAACTGGTGGATAAAGTGAATATGGTCGTACGAGATTCTCTCGTAGGCCTCATGGTCATCAGAGCCTTCAATACAGAAAGGCATGAAGAGAAAAAATTCGATGTGGCAAATAAAGATCTCACCAGAACCAACCTCTTCGTTTCAAGACTCATGTCCATGATGCAGCCTCTCATGATGCTCATCATGAACGCTCTGGGCATCCTCATTATCTGGGTGGGTTCTTATCAGGTGGACTACGGAAACATGCAGGTAGGTGATATGATGGCCTACATTCAGTACACCATGCAGATCATGATGTCCTTCCTCATGCTGTCCATGGTTTCCATTATCCTGCCAAGGGCTACTGTTTCCATGAACAGAATCGGGGAGGTTCTGGACAAGGAAGTCTCCATACTGGACCCGGAAAATCCGAAACAGCTTCCTCAGGGCATCAAGGGAGAAATCGAATTCAAAGAGGTCTCCTTCAAATATCCAGGTGCAGAGGACTGTGTCCTGAAGGATATTTCCTTCAGGGCCAATTATGGACAGACAACAGCCTTCATCGGATCCACAGGTTCCGGTAAATCTACCCTGGTGAACCTGATTCCTAGATTCTATGACGTGACAAAGGGAGAGATTCTTCTAAACGGCGTCAACATCAAAGAGATTCCGCTCAAAGAGCTGCGAAAGAGAATCTCCTACGTGCCGCAGAAGGGTATACTCTTCTCTGGAACCGCGACAACCAATATCAAGTATGCAGACGAAGATATGAGTGATGAAAAAATGAAGAAGGCTGCAAGAGTCGCTCAGGCTGAGGACTTCATAAACGAGAAAGAAAACAAGTTTGATTTCAGCATTTCTCAAGGTGGAAGCAATGTGTCCGGTGGCCAGAGGCAAAGGTTATCCATTGCAAGAGCCCTCGCTACAGATGCGGAAGCCATCATTTTTGATGACAGCTTCTCCGCCCTGGATTATAAAACCGATTCAAAACTGAGAGCGACTTTGAAGAAAGAAGTCAACAACACCGTGATCATCGTCGCCCAGAGAATCAGCACCATCAAGACTGCAGATCGCATCATCGTATTAGATGAAGGCAAGATTGTCGGACAAGGAACTCATGAAGAGCTTCTTAAAGACTGTCCTGTTTATATAGAAATCGCCAAATCACAGCTTTCAAAGGAGGAGATGGCATCATGAGTAAAGAAGAATCAAAAACTCCAATGAAAGCCCCTCGAGGACCAGGATTCGGTGGTATGGGACACGGAGCCATGGGTGGTGACAAACCTAAAGACTTTAAAGAGACCTTCAAAAAGCTGCGTGCATTTCTCAAGCCTTATCTGCTGCCCCTGATTTTTGTCATGATTTTCGCCATCGGCAGTACCGTCTTCGCCATTTTAGGACCAAGAATCCTTGGAGATGTGACAACAGAAATATTTGAGGGACTTGTAGACAAGGTTTCCGGTACCGGAGCAGGCATCAACTTTGAGAGCATCCAGAGAACCCTTCTGATGCTTCTTGGACTGTATCTGATCTCGAGCCTTCTGAACTTCATTCAGAGCTATATCGTATCCGGTGTGGCCCAGAAAGTATCCTATAACCTCAGAACAAGCATTTCAGATAAGATCAATAAACTGCCACTTAAATACTTCGACAAGAACAGTCATGGAGATGTACTCTCGAGAATGACCAATGATGTGGATACTGTATCACAGAGCCTTAATCAGTCCCTGTCTCAGATCATCACTTCAGTGACCACCATCATTGGTATCCTGATCATGATGCTTTCCATCAGCGTTTCCATGACCTTCATCGCCCTTCTCATACTGCCTATCAGCATGGGACTCATGATGACGATCATCAAGCGTTCCCAGAAATTCTTCAAAGAGCAGCAGTCACTTCTTGGAGAGGCCAACGGTTATGTGGAAGAAGCCTATGGCGGACACATCATCCTGAAAGCTTTCAACCGGGAAGAAAAAGCCATCGAAGAGTTCAGCGAGATCAATGAAAAGCTGCAGAAATCCGCATGGAAGTCTCAGTTCTTCTCAGGACTCACTCAACCTCTGATGATGTTCATCGGAAACCTGGGTTACGTCTTTGTTTCTATCGTCGGTGGGTATCTGGCTATCAGAGGAACCATCAAAGTTGGTGATATTCTGGCCTTTATCCAGTACATCAGACGATTTACACAGCCCATCGCTCAGGTGGCTCAGATCTCCAATGTGCTGCAGTCCACCATCGCGGCTTCTGAAAGAATCTTTGAATTCCTGGAAGAAGAAGAAATTGAAGATGAAGAAGGGATCCGAGTGGACCCTGACCAGATAGAAGGCGCTGTATCCTTCAAGAATGTCCATTTCGGCTACAACGCAGATGAAATCATCATCAAGGACTTCACCATGGATGTGAAACCTGGTCAGAGAGTGGCCATCGTCGGACCGACTGGTGCCGGTAAGACTACTCTGGTTAAGCTCCTCATGAGATATTATGAGCTAAACAGCGGAAGCATCCATCTGGACGGTATTGACATCAGCGACATGAACCGAAGAGACCTCAGAGAATCCATCGGTATGGTGCTTCAGGACACCTGGCTCTTCCATGGTTCCATCATGGACAATATAAGATACGGGAAGCTGGATGCATCGGACGAAGATGTTGTGATGTCCTCCAAAGCCTCCTATGTGCATCACTTCGTGAAGACCCTTCCTGGCGGTTACGATATGGAGATCAATGAAGAGGCTTCCAATATCAGCCAGGGCCAGAAACAGCTCCTTACCATCGCACGAGTCTTCCTGAAAGATCCTTCCATCATCATCCTGGATGAAGCCACAAGCTCCGTGGATACGAGAACTGAAGTGCTGATACAGGAAAGTATGGAGAAGCTCATGAAAGGCAGGACAAGCTTTGTCATCGCCCATAGACTATCCACCATCCGTAATGCGGATGTGATTCTGGTCATGGATAAAGGAGACATTGTTGAAACCGGAACCCATGAGGAGCTCATCGAAAAGAAGGGCTTCTATGAAAAACTCTATAACGCTCAATTTGAAGTATAATAGCTTCATCAGTTAACCTACAAAAGAGCTTCTGCAAAACCGGATGATCCGGGCTTGCAGGAGCTCTTCTTTTTAGAATGAATATAAAACACTATTTTAATCTTTGTGACTAAATCGAATAGGGCATTCAATGTACCCGATGTTTTAGCATCTTACTATTTCTCTTCATATTCAATTAGTGCATATAATCCATTGAAACTAGTAGAAAACTGTATCTTTAGTACTGTAATATCTTCTCTTTCTATAAACTCATTCACCTTTTTCTCTAAGCTCTTAGCAGAATTAGCGCTTATAATTTTTACTTTCATTTAAATTCTCACCTCTTTATAATTCTCATATTAAGCATCGTTATACTCTTACTTAATAGTATAACCCAAATAGTTAGAATTATTTTTCTATTCTTTGCAGCCTTCTTTAACCTATATAAAGTTCATCTTATTGAGATCAACGCATGAATATGAACCAACACTCTTGCAATTTAAAACAGCACCTCATTTTTATACGATTTTCGTCTTCAGCAGGTACAGATTCTATTTTTCTTCGTAGTCTTCTCTAACAAGGCCATACATGGAGTAATCACAGATGCCCTGATTGTTCCAGTCTCCCTGCTTTATGGTCCCTTCATAGATGAGACCGCATTTCTCCATGACTTTTCCAGAATTGGCGTTTCTTGGATCAAATCTGGATTCAACCCGATTCACTTCAACTTCTTCGAAAAAGAATCGAATCAATCTGGAAAGAGCTTCCGAGGTGATCCCCTGATTCCACCATTTTCTACCGATGCAATAGCCTACATGGACCATGCTGATCTTATCATCTTTCTTGACTATGCTTATGGATCCGATGGGCTCAGGACCGTCCGATTTCAACACGATTGCCCACTGATAGAAATCTTTATCATCATACTTTTCTATCCACTCTCTCAGTACTGATTCTGATACACCTACATCTTTATGGGTAGGCCACATGAGGTATTTTGTGACC
>DATIRH010000238.1:0-2769 GCA_035469845.1 Proteiniclasticum sp.
TCATCATTTGAAAGGACATATCTCTTGATTTCAGGAATGGAATTTTCACCTTCAGCCACGAGGTAAATCGGTACAACATAAAGGAGACTGTTCCCGATAGGTGCAATGACCATATCTCCGAATTCAACACCTGATCCGCCACTATCAAGGAGTGAAAGCTCTTTTGAAATCTCTGGGTCCTGATTCAGTTTGTTTCTGAATAGATATGGACTCGAAACGGTCTTCTGCGGTGGAAATTTATACTCAACCAGCTTCCCGTAATGATCTCCTTCCATTCTCACATTCACGATAGCGACCATGTTCTCTTTTCCTTTGATGGTATAGTACTCTGTAAATACCAGTTCAAGTCCCTCTTCATCTCCGAATGAAGTGAAAAGTGAATAAGGTTCTTGAGAGACTTTCTCCTCCGTATTTGTTGTGGTCACTTTGGATTTTTCCCATACATCTTCTCCATTATAGAAAATACCGGGATCAGTCACATGATACTGTTCAAGGATTGTCGTCTGCATGGCAAAGAGATCTTCCGGATATTTGATATGATCACTCAGCGATTGAGGCATTTCATCAAGATCCTTGAAAAGACCCCCAAAAATCTTGTTGTAACTGATAGCGATGGGATCATTCTCGTCTGCAAGATAGAAGTTCACATCTCCAGTATAGGCATCCACTGTAACCTTCACTGAATTACGGACATAATTGATTCCATTGAAGGTCCTGGCATTCGGATATTGGTCCGTAATTGTATAGGCATCAATCATCCAGTACACTTTACTGTCTGCCACTACAAGATAAGGATCCGAGTCATAAGTCAGGAATGGTGCGATGGTTATGACTCTCTCTCTGATGTTTCTCTTTCTGATGATATACGAATCTTCATTGATCAGTGAAGAAATCAGAATTTTAGGCTCTTTTTCTTCAATGGCATATAGAAGTCTGTTCATGAAATTCAGCTTGATGCCAGCATCTCCTGTATAACGGTAGGTTTCATTTTCGCCACCCTTTGGATAATCGAATTCATCATACTCCGTTCCGACGATGACATAATCAGAAACCACTTCTCCGAAATAGATTCTCGGATTCTCGATTGGAATATCCGTTGTATTGGTGATTGGAATATTTTTCATAAGAAAGTCCGGTTGTCCCTGAGAAGTAGCTGTGCTTGAATCTGACATGACCACTCCATATCCATGGGTATAGAATAACCGTGTATTCTGCCATGTGGCAGGTGAAATCAGATTGTGATCTATTTCTCTGGCAGAGAGGAATACCTGCTTCTTCTCGCCGTTGATTATATATCTGTCTACATCAACATCATTGAAATCATAATATCCTCTGATGACCTGAGCCTGCTTGATGAAATCCAGCGTATGACGATAGGAATTGATTTTGATGCTGTCCACCACGTCTCTGTTCTCATTGATCTCTGTCGCTGTGATGTCTTTATCTGCTTCAAACTGTCTGATTTCCACATCATTGATTCCAAAAGCCTGTCTTGTCATATTAATATTGTTCGCAATGTAAGGTCTTTCTGTTTCCAGCTGGTTAGGATTGACAACAAGTGTTTCCACCGCGAAAACTGCAATGACTCTTAAGAAACTCAGTGCAAATATACCTATAATCGGATAAGCGATGAAATTCACTTTTTTCTTCACAATTCCATAGGCAACAACAACAGCTGACAGCGCTGATAAGACCGCAATGACTCTCAAGAAAGGTACATTTATTTTGATATCCGTATAGCCTGGGCCATAGACAACTCCGGATTCATTGAACATCACAAGGTAGGAGTCCATATAGTACTTCACAGCTAACAGAAGCATAAACAAGGAAATCAGCATTGCAAGAGCTTTTCCTGAAAACTGGATAAATCCGCTCTTGATGACATGAAGAATCCCCTTGGCGTTTCTGAAATTCAGGCGATTAAGTGAGCTCTTTGCTGCAATCATAAGATAGATCATAATCGTCAGCAGTATAAGAAGCACAACTACAGATATCGCCATTGAAACCATGAACTGATATAGCGGCAGCCTGAACACATAAAAAGAAATATCCATATTAAAAACTGGATCCACCTGATTGAAATCCACACTATTGAAATATTGAAGGATCACATACCAGTTATCTGATGCCAGTCCATAGGAAATAATCAGAAAAAAGATTCCTGAAATAACATAGACAAAGCGGTTTCTTGTTTTGATCTCTGCATCGGTTTTCTTCGGATAAGAAAGCGAATCATATTTCTTTGCTATGCTTTTATAGTAAAGAAGTGAAATGACATAAAAAAGAAGAAATATGGGTATCGTCAGAGCTGCAATGGCCATGATTCTTGTAAGATAGGTTCTTGTATAGCCGACCTCATCAAACCACTGCAGATTCGCAATGATGTGTGTGGAATTGAAAAGCAGAATCAACATGACCAGTATGATACCAAGGATAAGATAAATATTCTTCCTTCCTCCAAATATTTTTTTCCACTTGAAATTGAATTTTAAATTGGGATTGATGTCAACTTTCATGTGCTATACCTCCAAAAATTTTGTGCAGTCTGAATTAATAACGGTCATCATATTTTTTAAGCAGACAGTGATAGAATAGCAGCTCTTCATTCTTTCTGATGCTGATCTTCTCTACTGATTCCTGATGTGTTCCCACAACCTCATAAAAAAGGGGTTCATCTTCGAAAATCTTTTCCTTTCTTAATATCGCTTCTCCTCTTGGACCATGATTCCTGAAAGACTTCATAAACTCGTATTTTTCAATAGAAGTCCT
>DATIRH010000239.1:0-2092 GCA_035469845.1 Proteiniclasticum sp.
ACCGCCCATCATGCCTGATCCTCTTTCTCCATCTCCAAAGCAGGTTGCCTGATTGTCTTCGATTCTGTCGAGGATCTCATCTGCGTTCTCTCTTGAAAGACTTCCTTCAGCAACGCGTTCTTCGATGATTTCCTTTTTCTGCTCGAAAAGCTCTTCTTTGAATTCATCCAGTTTTCCAGCTTCTGCTGCAATCTCGCCATAGGTCTTATCCTCATCAAATCTCTCTTCTGTAATCTCTTCAATAGTCTTTCCTGTGATTCCTGCCAGAGCTTCCTGTGGGGAGTCATATTTAGCAGCCGCAAATACGGTCAGGGAAGTGACCCCCATAGCTAGGGTTAAAGCACTTGCTGCAACGATGTTTCTTATTTTTCTCATTATTATTCGCCTCCATAAAATTTTGTGCTGTAGAAATCCTTCTCTCTACACTCATAATATACCTTCCAATTGTGTCATAAGTTTGTTTTTTAGACGAGATGCAGATATTATTTGAAAAAATCACAAAAAAGACAAAGAAATCAATTAGAATGTATATATAGATAGCTTATCAGAACTGAAAGGAAGAGAATTATGTCAAGAATACTAATAGCAGACGACAACAAACAGATCACATCCATTTTAAGTGACTATGCGAAAAATGAAGGCTATGAGGTTGATGTCACCTATGATGGTTCCTCTGCACTTGAAAGTTTCAGAAAAAATAAATATGATGCCATTCTCCTGGATGTGATGATGCCGATGATGGACGGTTTTGAAGTATGCAGAGAAATCAGAAAGACTTCCAATATACCCGTTATCATGATCACAGCCAGAGGAGAGGATTTTGAACGTATTATGGGCCTGGATATTGGTGCGGACGACTATATCGTCAAACCTTTTTCCCCAGGTGAAGTCATGGCCAGGATCCGTGCAGTACTTCGCAGAATGGAGCCTTTGGACTCTACCGTAGTGAAGAATCTGTTCAGTTACGATAACCTTAAAATAGATCTTGACCAGTTTATTGTTGAAGTGAACGATGAAGTCGTTAATCTGACGAAGAAAGAAATCGAAATCCTATGGACTCTTGCTACAAGCAAGAATAAATTGTTCACCCGTGAAAATCTGCTCGACAGCCTCTGGGGATATGACTATTACGGGGATTCGAGAACAGTGGATTCACACATCAAAAGACTGCGTGCCAAATTGGACCCCTATGATCATTCCAAATGGGAAATCAAGACCGTATGGGGAATGGGCTATAAATTCGAGGTGAGAGATGAACTATAAGATCACCCAGAAACTTGTACTGTTTGTCTCATCACTGCTGATCATCTTCTCTCTGATCATGGGCTTGTCCTTCACGGTGATGTTCAGAAAGAGTACCATGGACTACCATAAGGTTGATATGCAGAAAAGAGCTGAAGTCATTGCTGAAAGCCTATCAGAGTTTCTCGCAGCAGATCCGGATGCCGATCGCCGAGGAATGGGCATGGGTGGTATGGGTATGACGACCATGCGAGGATTTATGCCTTATCTGAATGTCATTGATGACATCGCCATGAGTGATGTATGGATTGTTGATGAGAATGAAGAACTCATTTTAAGAGGTCAAGGTGCGGATCTTAATTATAAAGAGCTCCCTGAATCAGCCAACGAAGTGGTAGAGGAAGCCTTAAAAGGTAACATCTACTTCAGTGAAGAGTTCAGCGATCTTTTGGGTGCTAGAACCTTGACCGTAGGCGCACCTGTACGATCGGATACAGAGGAGACCATTGCTGTTGTATTGCTGCATGCCTCTATAACTGGAATGGACTCAGTCATCTATAGTGGACTGCAGATTTTCATCATCAGTACTTTGCTTGCGCTTTTCATTTCCATCCTACTTACTATTTTACTGTCACGAAAATTTGTGAAACCATTAAAGCAGATGACAATAACCGCAGGGCGATTATCAGAAGGGGACTACTCCGCTAAAACACTTGTAAAACAGAAGGACGAAATAGGAGATCTGGCAGCAACGCTTGATATACTGTCTGAAAGACTGGATCTGGCTTCAAAAGAGAGCGAGCGGCTGGAGCAGACAAGAAGAGACTTTATCTCCAGTGTCTCCCATGAA
>DATIRH010000240.1:0-2220 GCA_035469845.1 Proteiniclasticum sp.
GAACAAGCACAAAGAAGATCAAAGCGGATCTGGAAGGCGCAGGCCTTACCTGGGTGGATAAAGAAGTGGTTGTATCCCAGAATATCATTTCATCCAGATCTCCAAAGGATCTGCATGTATACACGACATCCTTTATCGACGAAGTGAAGAAATTCAAAGAGAAGAATAAATAAATAAATAAGAAAATGAAGAGATCCATCAAGTAAAAAACTTGATGGACCTCTTCATTTTTTATGATTATCCCTTTACGACGATATTGACTAATCTTCCTTTTATAACAATGACTTTAACAACGGTTTTACCCTCTGTTTCCTTCTGAATGGTTTCGTTGGCTAAGGCCAGTTTGCTGATTTCATCATCAGATGCGGAGGTAGGGATCATGATTCTTTCCTTGATTTTACCATTCATCTGAATGGCAATTTCAACCTCATCCTTTATGAGTGCCTTTTCATCGTAGGTAGGCCAGGTTTCATCAAATACGGAGCTTATATTTCCGAACAGATGCCAGATCTCTTCACTGAAATGAGGTGCAAATGGTGCTAAAATGCGGATAAAGTCTGCATTGACCTTTTCAAGTACTTTATGATTGTGCTGCTTCAATGGAATGTACTTGGTTAAAGTATTTGTCAGTTCCATCATTCTTGCAATGGCCGTATTGAACTGCATTTTCTCAGCATCTTCTGACACACCTTTGATGGTGTGGGCATTCCAGAATAGAAGGTCTTTGTCTTCTGCACGCATTTCATTTGTATTACTTGAACTATGAAGAATATCCTTGATATTATGGAAATTTCTTTCCACTCGATCAACGAATCTGGCGATGGAACGGATTCCATCATCGGACCAGGCTCCGCCATCGGCGTAGGAGAATCCGAACATCAGATACATCCTGAATACATCGGATCCATACTGGTCGATGTATTCGTCAGGAGAAATGGTGTTGCCTTTGGATTTACTCATCTTCTGTCCATCCGGTCCTAAGATCAGACCCTGATGCGTCAGAGACTTGAAGGGTTCACTAAAGGACAGGAAGCCCATATCTCTTAATGCCTTCGTGACAAATCTAGCGTAGAGTAGATGCATTACAGCATGCTCAGGTCCACCAACATACTTATCTACAGGAAGCATCTTGTTGATTTTCTCTTTGTTGAAAGCTTCCTCTTCGTTTTTATTGTCCACATATCTTAAGTAGTACCAGGAGGAGCAGACGAAAGTATCTAGAGTGTCCACTTCTCTTTCAGCATGTCCACCGCATTTTGGACACGTGGTGTTTACGAAGTCTTCGCTCTTGGCAAGAGGACTTTTGCCGTCTGGTGCGAATTCCACATCATAGGGAAGCAGCACTGGAAGATCTTTTTCTTCCACGACCACTTCACCGCACTTATCACAGTAAATGATCGGAATAGGCGCACCCCAGTATCTCTGTCTTGAAACCAGCCAGTCTCTCAGTCTGTAATTGACTTTAAGAGATCCGCTGTTTCTTTCTTCCAGCCATCTTGTGACTTTTTCCTTGGCTTCATCGCCGATGAGGCCATTGAAATCTCCGGAATTCACCATCTTGCCGATTTCAGTGTAAGGCAGGTCTTCTCCGCCTTCTATGACTCGTTCAATAGGAAGGTCATACTTCTTTGCAAATTCAAAGTCTCTGTCATCATGGGCTGGTACAGCCATGACAATTCCGGTACCATAGGTGTTAAGGACATAGTCAGCCACCCAGATTGGAACGATTCTTCCGTTGATCGGGTTCACTGCATAGGAACCGGTGAATACACCTGTTTTTTCACGGGATAAAGACTGACGGTCTATATCGCTCTGTATCTTAGCCTGCTCTATATATGCTTCCACTTCAGCTTTCTGCTCTTTGGTTGTGATATCAGGAACCATGGCATTTTCAGGTGCAAATACCACATAGGATGAGCCGAAGAGAGTATCTACTCGGGTAGTGAAAACTTCAAATTCGAGGTCTTTCTTATCCACCTTGAATCTGACAGATGATCCGTAGGATATTCCAATCCAGTGCTTCTGCATGGACTTGGTCTTTTCAGGCCAGTCAAGACCATCCAGATCATCAAGAAGCTCATCTGCATATTTTGTGATGCCGAAGAACCACTGGGTGAGGTCTTTCTTGATTACAGGAGTGCCACATCTTTCGCATGCACCATCCAGAACCTGTTCGTTGGCAAGTACGGTGTTACAGCTTGGACACCAGTTTACAGGTGC
>DATIRH010000241.1:0-6143 GCA_035469845.1 Proteiniclasticum sp.
GAGTTATACTTCTCAAGCAACCACATACAATTATATAAAGTCAGTTTTCAAAAGTCAAGGTTTTTCTTGCTTCCTCAATTTCATCTTCATAATCCTATGGTTCATTAAGTATACACTTCTTATTTTCTTATGTAAATAGAGCCATCTGGTGTTCGATCCATAAAACCGTATTCTATGAGATATCTTCTAAGCAGTACATGATCCTCATAAAGTCTCATAAGTATTCTGTTTACATCCTTCTCCGAATATTTTTTTCCTACTTCAAAGTGCTGCGTGATGTTTCTCAGGATGACAATTTTTTTCTTTTCCTTTGCAGGAAATGATTTTATCGCACCTTCATCGGTCATGTGCACTTGAAGCACCTTTTCCTCTTCTTCTTTGGTGATCTGATAACGGTCATCAATCATCGTCGCTCCCCTATGAGGGGGAACCAGCTCATCTGATTTCATCTCAAGATGTTCCATCAGTATGATAAAAAGTCTCGCCTGCTTTTCTTTTTCTCTTAGCCTGAAACGATGATTTCGTACTGTGCTGGGCGATATCTTCAACACTTCAGCAATCTCCTGATCTTTTTTGCCCTGGTACATAAGGGGGATGATGGCCTCCAGCACTTCAGTAAGTCCCGTGGCACTTCGAGGTAGTTTCAAAATTTCCTCCACCAGATCATGTTTTTCCAGATGCTTCGTCATCATCCAGTTACCTGTGTAGAATTTATCTTCAAAGGGATAAATTCTCTCCTTTTCAAAGCGTTCCCCACAATATGCACATCTGTAACTCTCCACTTCGTCCATGTATTCAGATAAGAAATCCAGATGTTTCAATTCTTCGTCCATACTACACCTCTTTAAACAATTATTATTTTTGTTTGAATATATGAGTGTATTATAAGTTTTTGTTTGAAATAAATCAAGTAAATTCTAAGATGTAAAAATAAAAAGCCTGCAGCGGATCATGACGATTCGCTGCAGGCTTGATGAAATCAGATTATTTAACTAGTAATAAGGTATCTCTGGCAATCATCAGCTCTTCATTGGTTGGAATAACGATGATCTTCACCTTTGAATCATCAGTGGATACTGTCTTTTCTTTTCCTCTGACTTTATTCTTCTCTTTATCAAGAACGATTCCGAACCATTCCAGGTCTTTTACAATCTCTTCTCTGGTCTCAACGGCATTTTCTCCAAGACCAGCTGTGAAAATAATAGCATCTACACCGTTCATGGCAGCCATGAAGTAACCAATGTACTTCTTGACTCTGTAATGAAAAACATCAAGTGCAAGTTTTGCTCTGTTATTTCCTGCAAAAGCCGCATCTTCGATATCTCTGAAATCTGAGGATACTCCTGAAAGTCCAAGAACGCCGGATTTCTTGTTCATGATATCATTCACTTCGTCATAGCTGTATCCTTTGACATCCATAAGATAAGGAATGATCGCCGGGTCAATGTCACCGCATCTTGTTCCCATAAGAAGTCCTTCAAGGGGTGTGAATCCCATAGATGTATCTACTGACACTCCATTTCTTACAGCTGCAAGAGAAGCTCCATTTCCTAAGTGACATGTGATGAGCTTAAGGTCTTTCATATCCTTACCCATAATCTCAGCAGCTCTTTGTGATACATACTTATGACTAGTACCATGGAAACCGTATTTTCTGATGTGATTTTCCTTGTATAGCTCATATGGCAGTCCATAAAGGAACGCTTTTTCAGGCATTGTCTGATGGAAAGCTGTATCAAAGACCGCTACCATGGTTGTATCAGGCATAAGCTCCTTACAAGCGTTGATTCCAATAATATTCGGTGGGTTATGAAGTGGTGCAAGCACCGCAAATTCTTCAAGGTCCTTCATCACTTCGTCATCAATGATCACGGAAGTACTGTACTTCTCTCCACCATGGACTACTCTGTGCCCAACAGCACCGATTTCGTCCATGGACTTGATCACTCCCTGAACATCGTCAAGTAAAGTTTCAATCACATGAGCAATCGCAATTTTATGATTCTTCATAGGTGCTGTCAGCACATATTTTTCTCTGCCTTCAACCTTCTGGGTCAGCTTTGAACCTTCAATGCCGATTCTCTCTACAAGACCTGTTGATAATGGGTTTTCATTCTCCATATCCATAAGCTGGTATTTCAGTGATGAACTACCACAATTGATTACTAAAATTTTCATTAATCCGATTCCATCCTTTATTTCTTATTTTTTATTTAGCGTTCTGAGCCTGTACCGCTGTTATTGCAACAACGTTGACAATATCATCAACACTGCATCCTCTTGAAAGATCGTTGATCGGTTTTGCAAAACCTTGACATATTGGTCCGATTGCATCGGCTCCAGCTAATCTCTCCACCAGCTTGTATCCGATATTACCTGCCTGCAGGTCTGGGAAAACAAGAACATTCGCTTTGCCAGCTACTGGTGAAGCAGCTGCTTTTTTCTTGCCGACAGACTCTACGATAGCAGCGTCCAGCTGAAGCTCTCCATCTATTAACAGATCAGGTCTTTGTTCCTGCGCTTTCTTTGTGGCTTCCACGACCTTCGCTACCAGTTCATGCTTCGCACTTCCGTAAGATGAGAAGGATAGCATAGCTACCTTGGGTTCAAATTTCATAAGCTTCTGAGCTGATTCAGCAGTAGCGATGGCTATTGCTGCAAGTTCGTCAGCATTTGGATTCGGATTTACTGCGCAATCTGCAAACAGCATCTGTCCATCTTCCCCGTAGCTCTTATCTTTTAAAATCATGATAAAGAATGAAGATACTACACTGATACCAGGCGCTGTCTTTATGATCTGAAGACCTGGTCTTAGAAGATCCCCAGTAGTATGTACCGCACCGGATACCATACCATGGGCATCATCATTTTTCACCATCATGGTCGCAAAATACATAGGATCTAGCACTATGTTTTCAGCCATGGACTGTGTAACCCCTTTTTTCTTTCTCAGTTCATATAAACCTTCTGCATATCCTTTTGTTCTTTCTGAAGTTGCTGGATCTTCGATAGTGATTCCTTCGATATTGGCACCGAATTTCTTTGCATTGGTTTCAATTTCATCTCTGCTTCCTACAAGAATAACCTCCGCAATTCTCTCAGAATGAATTATTTCCGCAGCCTTCAAGTTTCTTTCTTCGTTTCCTTCTGGAAGTACAATCTTTCTCAGGTCACTTTTAGCAAGTTCCTTCATCTTGGATACAAAATCCATAATATTCTCCTTTCAACTTTAAATTGACTTTTTTTAAACAACATACCTTATAATATAATACCTCTTTATGACTGTTCATTTCAAGTCGAAAGCGCTAAAATGAAGTAGAAAAACAATAAGGAGTACAAGCATATGAGAATCGCAGCGATTATATCTGAATATAATCCATTTCACAAAGGTCATGAATATCAGATCAGAATGACAAAAACTGAAGGAAATGCAACGCATATCATTGCACTCATGTCCGGAAACTTTGTTCAAAGAGGTCTACCCGCAATTATTGATAAATACCGGAGAGCGGAGATGGCGCTCCTTGGAGGAGCGGATCTGGTCCTGGAACTTCCAGGCGTTTATGCTCTATCCTCAGCTGAATTTTTTGCAGATGGTGCCATCAGAATTCTGAATGCACTAAACGGAGTCCAGCTTCTTTCTTTCGGTTCTGAAGAAGGCAGACTTGATGGTCTGAAGGCCATCGCTGAAATTCTGGCCAATGAGCCTGCAGAGTTCAAGGAGCTTTTGAAAGCTGAACTGAACCTAGGACACTCCTACCCGAAAGCCAGAAACGAGGCCCTCAAAAATCTTCTTCCGGATATAGATATGGATTTCATTCAAAATCCCAACAACATTCTCGGTGTGGAATACCTGAAAGCTATGATCAGGACCGGATCCCTTATAGAACCCTTCACCGTGAAAAGAACAGGAAAGGGCTATCACGATATGGAGCTGAATGAAGAGGAATTCGCTTCAGCAACAGCTTTAAGGAAAGAAATAGAGGATGACGAGAGCATCCATGGATTTGTACCTCAAGAAATTTATGAATACATTGAAGAGCTGAAAATACAGGATTACCCCTTCATCGTAGAGGAGGATTTCAAAGATCTTCTGATGTATAGACTCATTACAGAAAAGCAGTCATTGAACAATATTCAGGAAGCGAATGAAGGACTTGATAATCGTATTCTCTCACGGATAAAGCACCTGAAAGAAGAAACGGTCGAATCATTCATCAATGAGATCAAAACCAAAAGGTATACCCGCACCAGAATCTCCAGAATCCTCATGCAGTATCTTCTTGCCTATGATCTTGAGCCGATAGAAGTGCTGCGCAGGAAGACACCTGAAGCCATCAAGATCTTGGCTCTGAATGATAAGGGAAAAGAAATTCTGGCAGCGCTAAGAAAAGATAAAGAGATAGATCTTCAGCATAACTACGAAAAGAACCTTGATCCATTTCAGAAAATCGATCAGAAAGCTTCATTGATCTATGCTCTGAAAAATCATGCCTATGATCCTGAGTGGGATTTTAAAGGTTACACAGACTACCAGAAAACAGATCGATCACAAAAGCCTGATTAATTCAGGCTTTTTTTTTACAGAATTTTAAAGCTAATTCTACTTCTGCTTCACATATTAATTTTATATTTAGATATCTGATATTTTATTTAAATTTCAATAGTAAGTCAAACGACAATTCAAAACAAAGGAGGAATTCAATTGAAACAGGAGTTAAAAGACCAGGACATGCCCCGTGACGAAGAAATCAAAGCACAACATCATAGTTCTGATGAGGAATCTAAAATGGATCCTGAACCGATCTACGATAATCCTACACACAAAGGTTACGGTAGGCTTAAAAATAAAGTAGCCATTGTGACAGGTGGAGACAGTGGAATCGGGAGAGCGATTTCTGTCGCTTTTGCCAAGGAAGGGGCTGATGTAGTTATTGTCTATTATGATTCAAATGCTGATGCAGAAGATACCAGGAAAATAATTGAGGACTATGGCGCAAGATGTATTCTTATGAATGGCGATCTTGGAGAAAGCGATTTTTCAAGAAAAATCATTGAAAAAACGATGAGTGATTTACACAGAATTGATATCATCGTCAATAACGCTGCAGAGCAGCATCCCAAAGAATCCTTGGAAGAAATAACAGATGAGCAGCTGGAAAGAACTTTCCGGACAAATATATTCTCTATGTTCTATCTGGTTCGTGAAGCCCTGCCGCATCTCAAAGAAGGTGCAGCCGTTATTAATACGAATTCAGTCACTTCTTACGCCGGTAATCCCCAACTGATTGATTATTCATCTACAAAAGGAGCTATTACCTCCTTCACCAGGTCCCTTGCATTGAATCTGGCTTCCAGAAAAATCCGAGTCAACCAGGTTGCTCCAGGGCCAATCTGGACGCCTCTTATCCCTTCCACCTTCAGTGGTGATGATGTCAAGAATTTTGGTAAGAACGTTCCTCTGGATAGACCAGGACAACCCGTTGAGCTTGCTGAAGCCTATGTCTTTCTGGCCTCAGACGGCTCCACTTACATGACTGGCCAGACCCTTCACATTAACGGTGGCGAGATTATTAATGGATAATGATCATAATGGTGCGGATTTCCGCTCCATTATGATATGCAATAAATGCTAATAATGAATCAAATTCACTCATCTATATGGTATAATCAACCTTATATTATATAGGAGGAAAGGTAAAAAATTTACCATGATTTGAACATGAATTACAAAGAAGCTTACGACACACTACTAGGCTATCATGAAGACATCCTAGTGCTGAAAGCCAAACTAAGTGATAACCGCAAACAGCTTGAAGAAAAAAACAGTGAGTTAAACTCATTTCTGCAAATTATGAAAAAAGAACAGAAGGATGTTGAAGCCCTTGAAGGTCTCTCTATTTCATCTATTCTTTCTAAAGTTTCCGGTTCCTATGATGAGAAATTAAAGAAAGAATCTGAAGAGTATCTCCTGGCGAAAATAAGGTATGATGAACAAAACACAAGTATACTGAACCTGAAGAAAGAAATAGAACGCCAGCAAAGCGAGATCCGTGCTCTTGAAAACGAGCATGCCCGCCTTAAAGAGCATATTCTCATTTCTTACCCTGAAGGAATCGCCCTCTCATCAGAAATTGAGGCGA
>DATIRH010000242.1:0-8887 GCA_035469845.1 Proteiniclasticum sp.
CAATGTCCTTTTTGATGGCTGTTATTTTTTCAATCTTCAGTGGTGTAAGAGATAAGGAGACCAGTGTGGCTATTTTATCGCCCACCTTAAGATCAATCTTGTCTTTTAACGCATCTCCTATTTCTTCAATGACACCGATGAGCATACCACCTGATCCGGTGACCGGATTCTGCATCTTTCCACGCTCTTCGACGATCTCCATGATTTTTCTTTCAATCTTTCCCAGATCATGTCCCGCTTCTTCTTCAATCTGAGTGAAGCTTGCCGAATCGATGTTTAAAGCGATGACATCCACGAGTATTTCATTGTCATAGATGTCCATATCATTATCGATTTTCAGAGCAGCTTGGGGAAGAACGCCTTCCGGGTGTATAACCCTATGAGTTCCATATTTGCATCCTGTTTTCTTCATTGTATTTCCTCCATACGGTTATTTACTCAGGTTCAGTATTTCTCTTGTTTCACTTGGCGATGCCACTTCTCTACCTAGAATGCGAGCCAGCTCCACAACTCTTTTCACAAAATCGGCATTTGATTCAGCCAGCTCTCCTTTTCTCAGGTAGATGTTGTCTTCAAAGCCCACTCTCACATGACCCCCCATGAGGATCGCCATGGTGCTGAGCTGAAGCTGTACTCTTCCGATTCCGGATACGGTGAACGTACTTCCTTCTGGAAGAGATTCCACCAGATAGACAAGATCTCTTGGTTCTCCTGAAATCCCCCCGTTTACGCCCATGACCAGATTGAAATGCATCGGATTTTCGATATAGCCTTTCTTCATCAGCCTTAGGGCCGTATCGATCATACTTTTGTCAAAGACTTCGCATTCCGGTTTGATTCCCTGGTCTTTCATGCGGGTAGCGAACTCTTTGATCATATTTTCTGTATTGACGAAGATCTCGTCACCACCGAAGTTCAGTGTTCCGCAGTCAAGGGTGGCCATTTCAGGGTTTAACTCCAGTGGCTGAAGCCTTTCATCGGCACTCATGCCAACAGCTCCACCGGTACTGGGCTGAATGATCACATCAGGACAACTTTCTCTGATTGCTTCCATGCAGGCTTCATAGCGTTCTTTACTCTGGGTCGGCGTTCCGTCGTCTTCACGAACATGAAGATGAATGATGGAAGCTCCTGCATCATAGGCCATTTTTGCTTCCTTTCTGATTTCATCTACCGTATAAGGGACATTGGGATTGTGCTCTTTCGTCACTTCCGCACCGCAGATCGCCGCTGTAATAATGAGTTTCTCCATTATCTTTTCTCTCCCCTTTGCTTTTCGAGCGGTGTAACACATGTTCCTACTGCCCTGCATACAACAACGGGTTCTTCCAGTACATCACAAGCGGACGCACTAAGATCTCCTCTTGGCATAATCACCTTTCTTGCCTCGAATTCCATTTTTCTGGAGGTTTTGCCTTCTTTTACAATTCTACCCACAGCTTCTATGTAATCTCCTGCATAAACAGGTGCCAGAAATTCAACTTCTTCATAAGCTCTGAAAAGACCTTCATCCCCGTCTCTTCTGATAAGAAGCTCTGTGGCTACATCTCCGAAAAGCATCAGCATTCTTGCCCCATCCACGAGACCTCCCCCATAGTGGGCATCATGTGCACTCATTCTTAACCTGATCATTACTTCCATTTTTCTTTCCCCCTTATGATTAAATAGATCATCTTTTAAAAAAATGCAACAAAAAAAAGAGCACCTTTTATGTTAAAAACATAAATAGCGCTCCATGTAGTACTACATGACAGTGATAGGCTTTGCGCCTTTTCACCAGGATCTGCAGAAAAACCCCTTTTCTGTATTCCTTCGGCGGTCAGCTATTCATGGTAAAAGAAGGGTTTCATATCATTACCATTACCTTCTGGCCGCTCCTCTATTTAAAAATGATGATTATGTTCTTTATCATATCTATTATACGCTGTAATCGTTTAATAAATCAACATCAAGATAATAATTTGTCATATTTTTTTACTATTGTGATGTCCACTTTGATAACCTGTCAATATTTATGCATCATATCTTCAGATTATTAAGAGCAGACGCATATCCATTCTTCTGTCTTTTCCTTATTTTTTACAGCATCTCATCAATTTCTCGTTGCTCTTCGCACCTCTAACTGCTATACTAACAAAAAAATGGAGGTGTCAAGATGTCAGAAAAAAGAAAGATTCTGCTGGATCTGGCCGTCACCCTTGACGGCTTTATTGAAGGAAAAAACGGAGAAATCGACTGGTGCATCATGGAACCCGAGATGAACTTCCCTGATTTTCTGAATCAGATCGATACTATTTTTTTCGGCAGAAAAAGTTATGAGCTCTATGAAGCTTTCCGTCCAAAGGAGGATTCCTCACTGGAAGAGAAGGCCATGTGGGCACAGACCGATGACAAGAAAAAATATGTGTTTTCAAGAACACTTCAGTCCAATAAGGATTTCACTGTGATAAAGGATCATCTTACGGATGAAGTCGAAAAGATAAAAAATACGTTAGGGAAAGATATCTGGCTCTATGGAGGATCAGAACTCATCTCAGCATTCATGAAGCTTAACCTCATTGATGAATACAGATTGTCCATTCACCCCATTCTTCTCGGAGAAGGAAAACCCCTCTTTACAGATACAAACAGACTTGGTCTCAAGCTGATCAAAGTGAATACTTATCCATCCGGCGTCGTTCAGCTCATCTACCATAGAGAGGACCACTAGATAGAAGTCAAAATAAATGATGAGGAGAAAATACTATGTTTCGTGAACCAAGACGTAAAAACAGGACCTTGCCTGAGGAATATATCAAAGAGATTCTGGAGAAAGGACTCTATGGTGTTCTCGCCACCACAGGCACTGACGGTTACCCCTATGCAACACCCTTGAGCTATATTTATCATGACAATAAAATCTATTTTCACTGCGCCCACACAGGGCTGAAAATGGAAAACATAAAAACGAACAGCAAGGTCTCTTTCACTGTGGTCACTGATGTGGAAACACTGCCGAATCAGTTTTCCACAAAATATCAGAGTGTGATTCTTTTTGGTGTCGCAAAGATCATCGAAGGCACTGAAAAAGATGCAGTTCTTAATGAGATCATTCTGAAATACGCACCTGAATTCACAGCAGAAGGAAAAGCCTACATAAAGGGCAAAAAAGACATGACAAGTATCGTCGGAATCGAAATAATGCATCAGAGCGCCAAAGGTAGACTACGGTAGCAATTTGAGCCAGTCATTCCGCTCCTTCGGAGGTGGAGTGGTTTTGTTCTGTGATGCTGTTTTCCTGTTTCTTATTGAGCTTTTCTCAAAAAGTCCTCAAACTTAAGATAAATCAGCACAATCCTATTCTTATGAGGTTCTCATCCGAAAAAAGTAATGGCAGATGGAATAATCCATCTGCCATTTAGCCTTATGGTTAATTATAAATCTTCAGGATCGATCCATTTCAGGGATCTCTGAACTGCTTTTTTCCAGCCCTTGTAGATTTTTGCTCGATACTCTTCTGTCATATTCGGCATGAATTTTCGATCAAGTGCCCAGTTTTCTTTCAGTTCATCCATACTTTCCCAGTAGCCCACTGCAAGTCCTGCCAGATAAGCCGTGCCTAATGCGGTCAGTTCTGTAACCACAGGTCTTACTACAGGGACATTCAGAATATCAGATTGGAACTGGAGCAGGAAATTATTCCTGATGGCTCCGCCATCACATTTCATTTCCTTAAGCTTAATACCGCCATCTGTAACCATGGCATCCAGGATTTCTTTGATCTGATAACACTGCCCCTCCACTGCTGCTCTTACAATATGCGCTCTATTTACGCCTCTTGTTATACCATGAATGGATGCTCTGGCATAAGGATCCCAATAAGGTGCTGCCAGTCCTACAAATGCAGGCACCAGATACACTCCGTTGGTATCCTCCACACTGTTGCAGATCTCTTCTGTATCCGATGCAGATTCGATCATCTTCAGCTCATCTCTTAACCACTGAATCGTTGCTCCTGCTACAAAGGTATTTCCTTCCAGACAATAATAGACCTTATCATTGATTCCCCATGCGATGGTTGTGAGCAATCCGTTTTTGGATTCTACACTCTTGGTTCCGGTGGTCATCATAAGAAATGCCCCTGTTCCATAGGTTGCTTTTGATTCACCCTCTTCAAAACAGGTCTGTCCGAATAGTGCTGCCTGCTGATCTCCGATACATCCTGCTATAGGTATTTCTGCACCGAAAATCTTCGGATCTGTCATTCCGTAGATATAGCTTGATGGTTTTACTTCTGGAAGCATGCTTCTAGGAATGTTCAGTTCTTCCAGGAGTTCATCATCCCATTCCAGTGTATGAATATTGAAGATCATGGTTCTGGAGGCATTGGAATAATCCGTTGCATGTATTTTCCCTCCAGATAGCTTCCACATGAGCCATGTATCCACGGTTCCGAAAAGGAGTTCTCCTTTCTCGGCTTTTTCCCGTGCACCAGGAACATTGTCAAGCATCCATTTGATTTTCGTGCCTGAGAAATAGGCATCGCATACTACGCCTGTCTTTTCACGGACTTTCGGTCCCCATCCTCTTGCATTCATATCATCACAGATACTGGCGGTTCTTCTGCATTGCCAGCAGATGGCATTCATTATCGGCTCGCCTGTTTCTTTGTCCCAAATAATAGTCGTTTCTCTTTGATTTGTGATTCCGATTGCTTCAATATCATGCGGGTCTATCCTCGATGATCTGAGAATTGACTTGGCTGTCTCAATCTGAGAATTCCAGATGTCCAGTGCACGATGCTCTACCCAACCGGGTTTTGGATAGATCTGGTCAAATTCCCGATTAAGAGCTTCCATCGGTCTACCGCTCTTGTTGAAAATGATTGATCTTGAACTGGTTGTCCCTTGATCCAATGCCATGATATACTTAGCCATTTCTTACCTCCTGTTCGTCAAAAAGTAACCTGACAGTAAACGGGCTTTTTGTTTCAGATCTTTCCTCCCTTCTTTTTTTAATGAAAAGCTTTCTCAAGCATCTCTTCCAGTTCTGCTTTCGTGAGGCTGATGGGATTTCCCTTCATGCTGCTTGCACCCATTGACTTCTCGATGATTTCAGGAAAATCTTCTTTCTTCATTCCAAAATCCTCGAATTTCGGAATCGACAAATGCTTGCACAAATCTGCGATCCAGTTCATTCCGTCTTCGACGGTTGCGTTTTTATCATCTGTAAGAATTTCTGCCACTTCTTTATATCGTTCCAGCGCCTTACTATTTTTTTCTCTTTCTTCTAGAGCCCTCACATTGGTTTCAATGGAGTAAGGAAGTAATCCGGCACAGACAATTCCATGAGGAATCCCATACATGCCACCGATGACTCCTGCGAATCCATGAACTACACCAAGTTTTGCGTTAGCCAGTGCAATCCCTCCGAAAAGACTTGCAAGAAGCATTTCTTCACGGGCTTCAAGGTCATCCCCATGATCATATGCTCTTCTTAATGCGTGGGAAGCCAGTCTCATACCATCTCTACAGAAAGCATCCGTCACAGGGTTAGCCAGATGAGATACAAAGGGTTCAATGACCTGAGTCAGTGCATCAAGCCCTGTACTTGCCGTGACACCCTTTGGCATACTGAGCGTGAGCGTGGGATCAAGGAGCACAAGATCAGGGTACATATAAGGACTTCTCAGACTCACTTTGATTTTATGCTCTTCTGAACTGATCACTGCATTTTTGGTGACTTCTGCTCCGGTTCCAGCTGTTGTTGGAATGACGATACAAGGAGCTGACGGATTCGTCAGGCTCTTACCTTCACCAATGACTTCAAGATAGGAAAGAATTTCTCCCTCATTATTCATCATGGCCGCAATAATCTTCCCTGAATCAATTACACTGCCACCGCCGCATGCGATGACCATATCACATTTTTCTTCTCGCGCATGGTCAAGTCCGATTTTTGTCGACTTGAGACTGGGTTCTTCGACCACCTTGAAATTTACGGATTCGATTCCTTCAGCCTTCAGCAGATTGCTGATTTTATCCGCGACCTCGCTTCTTCCGCCTGTAACAAGAAGGACCTTTCCTCCGAAAGATTTTGCCAGCTTTCCAATGTTCTTGATGCCTTCTCTTTCAAAAAGAATTCTGTCTGATGTCTGAAACTCAAATTTATTCATAATATTACCTCTTTCTAACCTTCCATCATTTTAACAAATACTTGTCGGTTTCTGGGTCCGTCAAATTCACAGAAGTATATCCCCTGATATCCACCTATGACAAGTTCTCCCTCATCGATGATCATTTCCAGAGAAAAGTTGAACAGACTGGATTTGATATGCGCAGCTGAATTTCCCTCTTCATGCTTGTAGTCATTTTCAAATGGGACCAGATTATTCATAGTAGTCAGGATATCTAGCATCACATGGGGATCCTGATATTCGGTGATGGTGACTGCCCCCGTTGTATGTGGAACGAATAGAAGGCAAATACCGGACTTAATTCCGCTTTCCTTTACGAGATTCTTGACCTCTTGCGTAATCTCGAACATATCCGTCCTGGCACGTGATTCAACTTTAATTTTTTTCATCTGATCTTCCTCCCAAAACAGTATTTTTGTTATTCATCTAATCCCATGATATCATTATCCGCTCTTAAATTGAATGACGAGGCGTATTGAAAGAATGAACATTCTATAACAATTTAAAGTGAAAATCTATAATTTTATCTTCATTTGGATGAGAACTAATTCTGTTCACACGAAAAAAATACACAATATCGGCAAAGCCTCAGATCAGAAACGGACACATGACTAAAAAATCTAACGACTGAAGTAAATCTCTACATTACTCTTTGTTTCCACATTTTTAATAATTGTGCATTCTGTCAATAGATTTAAGAATCATAATGGACTACGATGGTAACAAATACAACAATAAAAGGGAGCTGAACGATTTTGGCAAGTGTAGAATTACAAAATGTATGGAAAACGTATACCGGAAATGTTGATGCAGTAAAGGACTTTAATTTGAAAATTGAAGATAAAGAGTTTATCGTCTTTGTAGGACCATCAGGTTGTGGGAAATCTACAACATTAAGAATGATTGCTGGACTTGAGGAAATAAGTAAGGGTACAATAAAGATAGGAGATCGTATCATCAATGATGTGGACCCTAAAGATAGAGATATCGCTATGGTTTTCCAGAATTATGCTTTATACCCTCATATGTCAGTATATGACAATATGGCTTTCGGTCTCAAACTCAGAAAACTTCCAAAGGCCCAGATTGATGAAAAGGTGACGGAAGCTGCTAGAATTCTGGATATTGAACATCTTCTTAAAAGAAAGCCGAAAGCATTATCCGGAGGACAAAGACAGAGAGTCGCCTTAGGACGAGCTATTGTCAGAGATCCTAATGTGTTTCTTATGGATGAACCGCTTTCAAACCTGGATGCAAAATTAAGAGTTCAGATGAGAACTGAAATCTCAAAACTTCATAATCGTCTGGAAACAACATTCATCTATGTCACACATGATCAGACTGAAGCCATGACCATGGGCACTCGAATCGTTGTAATGAAAGATGGGATCGTCCACCAGGTGGATGCACCTCAGGAAATCTATGACCATCCAGCCAACATGTTTGTTGCCGGATTCATCGGTTCTCCTCAGATCAACTTCTTAAAAGCACAGGTCATTTCACAAAATGGAAAGATCTTCCTGGAATATGATCAGATATTGATTCCACTTTCTGATATAAATGGTAAAATATTACAAGATAGAGACCTTATCAACAAGCAAGTCGTATTCGGCGTGAGACCTGAGCATATCAGTTATGAGGCTGAAGCCATTGAAAAATTCGGTACACCTACATTTGAAGCAAAAGCAGAAGTAACCGAAATCATGGGTGCTGAGTCCTATCTCTATTTCTCCAATGATAAAGAAGATATCACAGTAAGAGTAAATGGTAATACTAAAATCAGACCTGGTGATCTCGTCAAACTGGCTTTCAGAGGCGATAAGATCCATGTTTTTGACCTAGAGACAGAAGTCACGTTATTTTAAGGAGATCCTTGATTATGATCAATCCCGAAAATACTATGGTAAAAGAAACCTCATCTGATGCGAACTCAAATTCGTTCATGAGTGGAGTAATAAAGAGTGAATTAGAGAATAAGTATACTACTTATTCTCCTATTCTCGTGGGAACCATAGAGATGCAAGAGG
Source organism: Proteiniclasticum sp. (assembly GCA_035469845.1). Taxonomy (GTDB): domain Bacteria; phylum Bacillota; class Clostridia; order Clostridiales; family Clostridiaceae; genus Proteiniclasticum. Next base: position 8,203 of record DATIRH010000242.1, read on the forward strand.
CACTCCTATTCTTGAGAGCCTACTTTGGTGATGAAGCTAAGATCATAGAACTAGAAGAAAGTCTACTTGTACTGATAGACTATAAAAAGATTGAAGATGTAGCAGAAGCATTAAATACAGCTTTTCTTGAAAACTTCTTCAGTTCGTCTACTGTTCTCTATTTCAGAAATGGTAGAAATCTGACGCTGGAGGACAAGGTCAGTGCACTGCTTAACAATTACGACCTGCTACGTCGTACAGATAGCGTCTTACGCATCGCAGCATCTGAAGACCTGACCCTTCTTGCTCTGGTTGATGGTTTATCGGATGAAATGAAAAACAGTTATATAAGCAAGATTGCGCCGTATTATAAACAGCTGTCTCCCGAATTAAAACTGACTCTTTCCATCTTTTTCGATCAGAATCTTTCTATGAGTAAAACCGCAAAGAAATTGTTCATTCATAGAAATACCCTCACCTATAGAATCGCAAAGATTCAGCAGCTCACAGGTCTTGATATCAGAAAGATAAATGAAGCTTTAATACTTGTTCTATCATCTTACCTTATTCAAGATTCTGAATAGTATCTCTATACAGTCAAAAGCACCTCCTGGGTTTTTATCCCAATGAGGTGCTTTTTTATTCTTGTTTTACTTCATCTCTTACTTCATCTTCACTTCGAAAAGCTAAGTGTTATATTCTATCA
>DATIRH010000243.1:0-2350 GCA_035469845.1 Proteiniclasticum sp.
TATCATATTCTGAAATAATATCTCAATACTATTATAAAATAGTTTTAATGACAGTAAAAAAGCCTCTTCTGGTGTAAAGAAGAGGCTTTTTATATTTGTGTTTGGGAGATACACATATGAAAATAGGTTTGTTGGCACCTATTTGTTAATAGTTTAACATTATTAGACGGTTAAGTAAACAGTTTTCAGAGAATTTTTTTAAAATAATAGCTGAAATCGAGTAATTAAGCCATTTTCACTGAAAATATTAAGAAAACGATTACGATTAATTGATATATATTTAACGAATAGAAAGCGGATTATTCTGCGGTATAAAGTAATAATTGCTTTCATGGAATTAAAGAACAATATTGTCAAGATCTACTCATAATTTGTACAAATTCATAAGATATAGTTATAGGTAAGAATAAACATAAGTATGAGAGGAATGGATTATGGAAAATAAGAAAACGAATAGACTTATAAATGAGCAGTCTCCCTACCTGATCCAGCATGCGAAGAATCCGGTGGACTGGTATCCCTGGGGAGATGAAGCCTTTAGTGAGGCGAAGAAACTGGATAGACCGATTTTCTTAAGTATCGGGTATTCCAGCTGTCACTGGTGTCATGTGATGAGGGAAGAGTCCTTTGAAGATGAGTCGGTGGCAGAGATCCTCAATGAACATTTTATTGCCATCAAGGTGGACCGGGAAGAAAGACCTGATGTGGATCATGTCTTTATGAGTTTCTGCCAGGCTATGACAGGGCAGGGAGGATGGCCAATGACGATCCTCATGACAAGTGAAGGGAAACCGTTCTATGCAGCAACTTATATTCCAAAGGAATCGCGGCAGGGAAGGTTAGGCATCAAGAATCTTCTTCTTGAGATTCACCGTCTTTGGGATAATGATCGAGATAAGATTCTTTCATCTGCAGATTATGCGGTGAAGGCAGTGAAAGAGACACTGAGTGCAAAGAAGGAAGGCGTGCTTTCTAGTGATATTTTCAAAAAAGGTTTTCTTACATTGAAGGAAGCATCTGATCATGAGAATGGTGGTTTTTACAGCGCACCTAAATTTCCGGTCCCTCATCATCTTTTGTATCTTCTTAGATACTGGAACTGGGAAAAAGACACTGACGCATTGACTTTGGTGGAGAAGAGCCTGATGGGCATGTACAAGGGAGGGATCTTTGATCATCTGGGCTTCGGATTCTCAAGATATGCAGTGGATGAAAAATGGCTTGTGCCTCACTTTGAGAAGATGCTTTATGATAACGCCCTGCTGATCAGAGTTTATACACAAGGGTATCAGGTTACTGGAAAATTACTCTATGGAGAAATAGCGGAAAAGACAATGGAGTATATCCTAAGGGTAATGACATCGCCAGATGGTGGGTTCTATTCAGCCGAGGATGCGGACAGTGAAGGTGTGGAAGGAAAATACTATCTCTTCACAAAGGAAGAAGTCCTAAGTGTTCTGGGCAAAGAAGATGGAGAATGGTTTTCCAGGGTTTATGGAATCACTTCTTCTGGGAACTTTGAAGGGAAGAATATCCTGAATCTTCTTCATCACGATGCAGAAGATCTATTCATAGATGATTCAGGTCCAAGAAGAGATACATTAAGAAAAGTGTTATTCGATTATAGAGAGAAGAGAATAAAGCCGGGGAAGGATGACAAGATTCTTTCTTCCTGGAATGGGCTAATGATGGCTTCCTTTGCCTATGCTGGGAAAGTCTTTCAGAAGGAGGAGTATGTTCTTCAAGCAGAAAAAGCCCTTCATTTCATCATGGGCAATATGATGGATGAAGATGGAAATCTCTACACCTCTTACAGAGAAAAAAGAAGTGTTCAAAAAGGCTTTTTGGACAGCTATGCATTCCTGCTCTATGGAGTGCTGTCGCTTCAGGAGGCGACTCTTAACAATAAGTATCTTCATCTGGCGGAGCAACTTGCTCAGAAGATGATAGAAGAGTTCTATGATGAAGATGCTGGTGTTTTCAGACTGAACGGAAAAGGTCATGAGAAGCTTGTGATGGATGTGGAGGATATCCATGATTCTGCCATGCCTTCGGGGAATTCCATGGCTGCTTTGTCACTTGGAAAGCTCTGGAGTCTTACGGGAAAAGGAGGGTATAAGGTGATCCTCGAAAAGATATTCGACTCCCTTGGAGGTGAGATTATGAAGGAACCCATAGGGTTCAGTTTTCTTCTCACTGCCTACAGAGCACTTGCAAAAGGCCCTAAAGAAGTGGTCCTTTCGGGGGATCTGAAGAAAGCTTCTCTTGATGAAATGAAAAAAGCGCTTTCCGGTCTCTATGTTCCTGACTATACGTTTGTGAATCATGATCCGGATCAGAGAAAAAAGGA
>DATIRH010000244.1:0-2239 GCA_035469845.1 Proteiniclasticum sp.
TCAGTTTTCGGTTGGTAATCCACAGAATACCGGACCGTTTCTTCCTGTCCTCTGCTGAACTTGAAACGTAGACCATAGTAATCCACCTGAAAGAGTTTCCAGCCAGAAGATTCCATCCTTTCGAGCATATTCTCCATGTGCGTAGGGTTCCATCCCCACCACCAGTACCAGACAGTTTTAATGCTATTCATTTCGCACCTCCATTTCTTTCATTCCATTTTTCACCAGTTCCTGAAGTCTTTTCAGTTCCAGTTCAAGGACTTTTTTTCCTTTCTCGCTGAGACTGTATATTTTCTTCCGATCCGTTTCCTGATTCTGGAGAATCAATTCTTCCTTTTCAAGTTTGGACAGTGTTCCGTAAATGGTTCCCGGACCGATCTTTATTCGTCCTTCGGTGATTTCTTCGACATGCTGCATGATGCCGTAACCATGGCGGGGCTCATTCAGGCTGAGAAGGATGTAGTACGCGCTTTCCGTCATGGGTAAAAATTGCTTCATTAATACTTGCTTTTCCATTAGTACCTCCTATATCGCAGAGCGGTATATCAAGCTTCGATGTAATTAATGTATCACAACGTGATACATCACGTCAAGATGTAGTTATCAAATAATTCAAAGACCTGATTGATATTTATCTTAATATTTCTAAAGAAGAGAACCATTAATTTGGAAGAGTTTTCCATGTATGTTACACTTGAATAGGTTCTATTCATGGTCGCTTGTTGTTTTGAAATCATCAAGCAAATACTAAAATTTCGAGGATAAAATCCATGAAAAATGACAAAAATCTTACAAAAAAACCTGAATACAGAAAGTTTTCAGCTGTGAAGAGACCTTCATAACTGCTGTAAGTATTGCAGATAAAGGGTTCAAGGTTATAATGAACTAGAAATGAACGTTCGCGTGAATTGTTTACAACTTGTTCATGAATGTAAAGTTTTCACTACACATGTCCAGAAATACAAAGCAGAAAGGTTGATGAAAAATGGCGCTTATTTTTGACTCCCATGCCCATTATGATGACGAACAGTTTGATGAAGACCGTGAAGAGCTTCTTAAGGAACTGAAAGAAAATGGGGTAGGGGCAATTCTTAACATGTCTTCGGACTATGAGTCCGTAAAGAGGACCGTGGAGCTCACAAAGAAATATGATTTCATTTACGGAGCTGTGGGAATCCATCCCGAACATGCAGATCAATACAATGAAGAGGTAAGAAAAGAACTGACAGAAATCCTTAAAGGGGATAAGTTCAAAGCAGTCGGTGAAGTTGGACTTGATTACTACTGGGATTCAAATCCGCCGAAAGAAGTGCAGATCCGTGTCCTCAGAGATCAGTACGAACTTGCGAAAAGTCTTGGTATGCCCATCATTTTACATGACAGGGAATCTCATGAAGATATTTTGAAGATTGCAAAGGAATATAAGGATGTCATCTCAGTCTTTCATTCCTACTCCGGAAGTGTGGAAATGGCCAGAGAAATTATTGGGATCGGCGGGTACATCGGTATATCAGGGGTACTTACTTTCAAGAACGCCAGGAAGCTTCCTGACGTAGTGAAAGAAATCCCTTTGGAACGTATGCTGATTGAAACCGATGCACCCTACATGGCACCAGTTCCCTACAGAGGAAAGAGAAACCGGTCGGATTATCTTCTTGGCGTCGCAGATAAGATTGCCGAAATCAGAGAACTCACAACAGACGAGGTGCTGGAAATCACCTCGGAGAATATGAAGCGACTATTTTCCATTTAGCCAGTGAGTCAGTGGAAGATTGTGAAGATGGTCGTTCATAAATTATTCATAATTGAAATGATAAACAGCCATATCGATTGAAGCTCAATGGTTATGGCTGTTTTTTGACACTTGAATTACCCCTAGCTATAATAAGCCGTAGCTCAAAGGAGGGTAATATGAAAAGATTTTTTTCAAAGAGTGTTTTTATTTCATTATTTGCAGCAGTAGTTATCTTAACTGTAGCGCTAACTGTTAATAGCATGAAGAAACACGTTACTATTGTTATCGATGGAAAAGAGCAAGTAGTATCAACATTTAAGAATACAGTGGATGAAGTTTTAGAAGAAAACGGCATCATATTGGAGAAGAAAGATAAAGTAGATAAAAAAACATCAGATGTTCTAGCAAAGACAGACAAGATTGAAATCGATCGGGCAGTTCCTGTGGAACTGATTGCCGATGGAGCTGTACAGTCTTATCTTACACCAGAAAAAACCATTAGAG
>DATIRH010000245.1:0-1942 GCA_035469845.1 Proteiniclasticum sp.
GCATTACAATCTTACGAAGAGTTATCGTTCCACATTTGAAATCATGGACTACGCCAATCAGTTCCTGAATGGCGAGAAAATTGTTCCTCTCGTGAGAAACGGAAGTCCAGTAGAAGAGCATAAGGATGTCAGTATGGAAGATATGCTGGATCTCATTGTCAGAAATGTGGAAGCCTACAAGCTGGATGAACTGGATACCATCGGTATCCTCACAAGAGATATGAACACGACGAAAGAGCTGTATCAGCAGCTTAAGAACAGACTGAATGTAAAGCTCATAGACAGCGAAGATGCACTTCTTAAGGGTGACCTCTATATTATGCCATCGTATTTTGCCAAAGGACTGGAGTTTGATGGCGTGGTCATGGTGGAAAAATCTGGAGAAGAAGGACAAGACCTTATTAATTACATCATGGCAACCAGAGCACTTCATAAACTGACAAGAATCACATTCAAAGAGAGTATGATCTATTAAACTGAGCATATCCCATAAAAAGGAACAGGGACTGGAGTTTTTCTCCAATCCCTGTTTCTTTTTATATAGGGTATTACTTTGTTTTCATGTGACTAAAGAATGGCAACGTCCAGATCCACGGTGATGAGTATTTTTGCTGTCTTGAAGCGTTCCCGAAGCTTCTCTTCCAGTTCTTTTTTTATGGCTGACCGTTCTGCGTCAGATGTTTTTTTACTGTCCACCACCACTTCCAGAATGATGAGTTCGTCTTCACTGAAACCGGTATATCTGAAATCATGGAAGGAAATGACATTGTTGATGCTCAGCGCCATGTCTCCTACAATCTTCTTCACCTCAAGATAACGTGCATCACTGTAATTGATGGGGTCCACATGGATGACCAGGCTGATACTGAGGTCTTCTCTGATATGTCTTTCAATCTTGTCGATGACATTATGAAGCTCCACTAGATTCATATCATGGGGGACTTCCACATCAATGGTCGCCATGGTTTTCGCAGGACCATAATTATGGATCTGGAGATCATGAACGCCATAGATGGATTCATAGGACATGACTTTCTTTTTGATTTTGTCAGCCAGTTCTTTTTCCGGTTTCTCGCCCAATATCGGATTGACGGTTTCCAGGGAAAGTCTCAGCCCGGAGAAGATGATGTACAGAGCGATTATAACCCCTATAAAACCATCTACCCGTAAAGAGGTATATTGGCTTAGCATGAGTCCTATAATCACTACAGAGGTCGTCAGAACGTCACCTATGGCATCTTGTGCCGTGGCAAGCAGCGTCCCTGAGTTCACTTTTTTTCCTAGCCTCTTATTGAAGAGATAAAGAAAAAGCTTGAAGCTGAGAGACAAGATCAGGATCACGATGATCAAGGTGCTTGATGTCACAGGACTGGGAGAGAGGATCTTCTTGAAAGAAGAGACCACAAACTGATACCCGACAACTATGACAAGGACGGAGATGGTGAGGCCTGTCAGGTATTCTATCCTGCCATGACCGTAAGGATGCTCATTGTCGGGCTCTTTATTGGCCATTTTGAATCCGATGATGGTAATGAGCGAAGATGCGGTATCCGTAAGATTATTGAACGCATCTGCGATGAGGGCGATACTTCCTGTGACTAGACCCAGAAATCCCTTGACAGCAAAGAGGATGAAGTTTAAAAGGATACCCAGTGTTCCTGATATTCGTCCTATGCGTTCTCTCTCCTTTGCGTTCTGGTAATCTCTTCCCTCTACAAGTTTGTCTATCATCTTGTTGATCACGATGTATTCCTCACTTTTCTTCTCTATTGACTTATAATTTTAGAATTAATTATAACACAAAAATTATGGAATTGAGATGGACTTCTTTGGGATGAGAATGAGAGTTTGGAGTATCTGCAGTATATATTTTGTGGTATATTGAAAAAGGAATATTTGAAATCATGGGTTTTCATGGTCTAGGAAGACCGCCTCATGATAG
>DATIRH010000246.1:0-6557 GCA_035469845.1 Proteiniclasticum sp.
TTATTCGGTTGAGGAGTGGTTCCAGATGAGAAACCAGAGCATCAAAGAACTTCTTGTCCTTGTTGTAGTAATATCCTGTGGCTTCCGAAACAGAATCGATGAGTTCAATGGCCAGCTTTGAGAGCTCTACATTTTCATCAATCTCCTGGCTTCGTACTCTCTTTGCGCTTCTGAGATTCGTTGCGAAGAAGTCGATTTCGCATTCAGGAATGTCCATTTTCAGTTCTCTTTCAATCTTTACATAGATAGAAAGAGCGACCATTTTTTCATCACTGTCTTCCAGTGGTGACTTCTTCTCCACAAAGCATTCTCTTTTCATTCTCGTCACGGCAAGATGCAGATAGAGAAGAAGCTCGAAAATGGCCAGGTCCGTCAGCCGAAAAGGCAGTATTCTGATCTCATCCAGTAGAATCTTTTCGATGATTTCAAGTCTTGATGCATCCAGGATCGTAAAGATCCGGTCGTTCTTGTCTAAGGAGAGAAACTCCCCTTCCTTCAATGAAAAGATGGGACTCTGTTCCAGTCTTTGAAGCACCAGATGGACAAAACACATTCTCGTATCCTTTTCTTTTCCTTCCAGTGAAATTCCATATCCTGGTTTTCTCGTTAAAGTCAGATGAGAGTACCTGATCTCTTCTTCAAAGAAATCCAGGTCCTGCTGTAGGGTCTTTGAAGATACGCCCAATATGGAACTCAGGTAGCTTGATTTCACGGTATCCATTTTAAGGAGCTCATGGAAAATAATCAGGCTTCTTTCATTTCTCTGAAGCTCAAAATCGGAATAGCTCATAAGCTCTTCCTTCAGCCTTTCCATATTCTCTTCACTTCCATCAATCCGGATGCCTTCGTTGATTCTTTTCTCCAGCGTCAAGCCGGATTCTGATAGCGTGTCTTCCAGAAATTTAATCTCTCTTTGAACCGTCCTTAGTGACACATCAAGTTCCGTTGATATGTCATTCAAAGAAACAAAGAGGTGCTGTGATTCCAGCAGAATCCCCAAAATGAGTCTTTCCCTCGCTGTTATATACAAATCACTGCACCCCCTTATTAATTTAAAGGCCATGGCAAGAATCCATGGCCTTACCTTCTTGAATTGATTATACTACATTTTGCTCTTTTTCAGTTCAGCAACAATGTCGTCATACTTGGTTGTTCCCAGGAAGTTGTCCACGGATACGTGGATGGCTCCAGGAACCATTTTCTGTGCTCTTTCTGTCAGATCCTTATGGGTTACCACAAGATCCACATCAGAAGGAAGATTGTTGATGGCAAGATTTGTGACATCTACGTCATTGATTCCTGCTTCTTTCGCTTTCTTCTTCAGGATTGATGCACCCATGGCGCTGGATCCCATACCTGCATCGCAGGCGAAGATGATCTTATGAACATCTCTGTAGCTCTTGGATGATGAAGTTAAAGTGCTTCTTACGGAGCTTTCTTTGCCCTTCATTTCTTCCATTCTGCTGACTGCGCCTTCCATGTCGTCATCTGTGGATTTTGAACCCTTCAGAAGTGCTGCTGCAATGACGAAGGAAACTGCTGCCGCAACGGCGATTCCAAGGAACATTCCAAAGAAGTCTCCTCTTGGTGTCATGGCGATGTAAGCGAAGATGGATCCTGGTGAAGGAGCCGCATTAAGTCCAACATTAAGTAATGTGAATGTAAGCGTACCTGCTGCACCACCAGCCATTGCTGCTACGATAAGAATTGGCTTCATCAGAATGTATGGGAAGTAGATTTCATGAATACCACCCAGGAAGTGAATGACTGCTGCACTGGATGCTGAAGCTTTGGAAAGACCTTTTCCAAAGAACATGTAAGCAAGCAGAATACCAAGACCAGGTCCTGGATTGGATTCCAGCATGAAGATGATGGATTTTCCAGTTTCTGCAGCCTGCTGCGCACCAAGTGGAGTGAATATTCCGTGGTTGATGGCATTGTTAAGGAATAGTACCTTAGCAGGTTCAACGAACAGATGCACCAGCGGAAGCACGCCCAGATTGATGATGGCGTCTACACCGGAAGCAAGGAAGTTGTTGAGGCCTTCTACAACTGGTCCAAACACATAATAGGCAAGGATTGCAAGCACTGTTGCAAGGATACCTGCTGTGAAGTTATTGATCAGCATTTCGAAACCGGATTTTACTTTTCCTTCGAATACTTCGTCAATCTTCTTGATCAGGAATGCACTTAGTGGTCCCATGATCATAGCGCCTAGGAACATTGGAATGCTTGTCCCTACGATAACACCCATGGTTGCTGCTGCACCGACTACTCCACCTCTGTGATCATAGACGATTTTACCACCAGTATAAGCGATCAGCAGTGGCAGAAGATAAGTGATCATCGGACCGACCATTTCTGCCAGTCTCTCATTTGGAAGCCATCCTGTAGGAATGAATAATGCAGTAATAAGTCCCCAAGCGATGAATGCGCCGATATTTGGCATGACCATACCACTAAGGTAAGCACCAAATTTCTGAATACCAGCTTTTGTTCCAGATTTCTTTTCCATTTTAATCCTCCATTCTTTAATATGTTGAATAATTCCCGAAAGTTACCGCCTGATGATCAGTCAAGAATGCAACCTAGTTATGCCGCGTCGACATTTTAAAACACATCCGGATACTAATGTCATTAAAGATAACGTTATTATTGTCTATATTTATATATTATTACGTTTTCATTTATTAAACAATCAAAACATAAATCCCTTTTGTCATCTGTGAGATGACAAAAGGGATTTATGTGAATAGGATTATACTATCTAAACTATTTTTCAGATTCTGTCAGAAACTACACCGCGTTCTTCTCGAGCATAACAGCTCCTAGGGTCTCTTCTTCCTTCTGCGGAAGAATAATGGCGATGAAGATAACTGCAGCACCTAGTATCATTCGAAGTGTCACGGCCTCAGATAGGATGAGAATTGAAAAAACCATGGCAAAAAGGGATTCCGTGGACATGATCACTGCAGCTCTTGAAGGCTTGGTGTACTTCTGTGAGATGGTCATGACCAGGAAACAGATTGTGGTACTGAATATGCCCAGGTAAACTATCGCCATATACCCTCGGGGATCTTGGCCCAGGAGCGAGTCTCCTCGCATGGTCATGGTCGTCATGGAAAGCACAAAGGCAGTCATCATCTGAACCATGGTGAGAGATACAGCATCCTCGTTTACAGTAAATTCTCCTGTATAGAATATATGCAGAGCAAAGGCAAAGGCACATAAGAAGCTCAGAAAATCTCCGATATTCACGGCTCCAGACCACTGAAAGGAAATCAGTCCCACTCCAGCCATGGCTACAGCGGCTCGAATGACATCCATTCTGACAAGAGCCCTTTTATGAAAGAAATAGCCGATGAACGGAACCACTGCAACGCAGATCGCAGTCAGAAAAGCGTTCTTTGAGGGCGTGGTATATTCAAGGCCTACCGTCTGAAGAACAAAGGCCGTGAAGAGAAAGGTCCCTAGAATCATTCCTTTTCTTATGGTCTGTCCACTTATCGATCTGATCTTTTTAAAATTGATGACGCCCAAAAGTAGACTGGCCACAAGAAATCTTCCCGCCAGAGTCTCATAGGTCGTCAGATAATCAAGTCCAATGGCTGTGGCGATGAAGCCGCTGCCCCAGACCACAGAAACAAGAAGCAGGCCCATTTCTCCCTTGAATTTAGTCATATACATTTCCACCCTTATCAATTACTTTATTTTAAACAACCTGGTTTCATCTTACCATCTGAAATCCTTTACGAGGTACTTCAAATCAGAATTATTCCAGTCTGTTTTCTACTCTCTTTTAAACTTCTTCTCCAGGATCAGGAGTTCCTTTTTTCCGATGAAGCGTTCCCCATCGAAATCCAGCCTGATGATGTAGGGCATATAGTTTATGATCCTCAGAAAGCTGTTCACGTCATATTCAGGCTCATAATAATTCAGTATCGTGCTCAAAGCGGTCCCATGGGTACCGATGACAATGGTCTTTCCCTCATGATTCTGGAGGATTTCTGTCAGCGCTTCCATATTCCGCTTTTGTACCATAGAAAGGGATTCTCCGTCCTCAACATGGTAGTCAAAATCCGTCCATCTCTTCAGGAACATCTCTTTATTATTCACTTCAGTACCATTTACCCGCTCTCTGAAACGCTCATCGGTTCTGATCGTAAGCTTCTTTTCCTTTGCACTATCAGAAATGGTATCAACACTTCGCTTATAGGGACTTGAATAGAAAAGATCCACTTTGATTTCCCTGAAAAAATCAGCGACCACTTTTGAGTCCTTCATCCCTTCTTCTGACAAGGGACGGCTCCTGTCTTCTTCCCAGCTGTGCACTGGCTCTGCATGTCTTACAAAGTAAATTGTTGTCATAGCTTCTCCTCCACATGTTTCATCCAAACTAAGACTATTTTACAGTATTTCAACTACAGAGACCATATCTTATTCAAAAATACTTCTCTGTTCTATGAGCGTTCTATGAGCGTCTCCTCACACAGAAATATCCTCCAAGAAAAAACCTGAGATTTCTCTCAGGCTGAAGGATCATATATTCTCGTTTTTCAGTGCATCGATGGGATTGTCTTTTCTGATCTTATCCATGGCATAAATGCTTGTGGCAAATACCACCAGGAATACACTGCCCACTGCAATGATTACCTGAGCCCACGGAATAAAGAACTCAAAATCGATACCGTTACTCATGGACAGATAGATGAGATACGTGACACCAATGGCTACAGGGATTCCATAGAGGATTCCTTTCATGCCATAGAGAATGCTTTCATAGGTCATCATTTTATTGAATCCTTTCGTCGTCATTCCTACGGTCTTCAGCATGGCAAATTCTCTTCTTCTCAGATGAATGTTCGTCGAGATGGTATTGAAGACATTGGCCGCTGCGATGAGTGAAATGAGGATGATAAATCCATAAGAGAAGATATTGATGACGCTGATCATGGCCCTGTTCTGATCCTCATAAGAAGCACGGTCTACAAGTCTCATGTAGGACAGGTTGGCTTCTTTCAGGATTTTCGTCATTTCACTGTACACTGCAGCATGATCATCCACATCAAAGTACATGTTGACGACCTGCTCCTCACTTTCTCCCAGGACCTTCTCCATGGCACTATAAGGATAGATGACCTTAAGCTCCGTACCGGAGCTGTTGATATCCATCATGGGCATCTCCTTGATCATTTCTCCAAGTAGAAGATCCCTTTCTATGATGACATCCTCTCTGGGATAGACAACTTCTTCCTCTCCATCATCTTTATGATAAACAAGCTGTCCCTCTCTTTCCTCACCAATAAAGTAATTCCCTTCATGATTCTCAAGGATTTCCATCTGCTTTGCAGGAAAAGATCCGCTTTTCAGCACATCAAAGGTGTAATATCTGGAATCATTCATATCATAGAATTTCGCTGACGGATAAAGAAGTGCCTTCGGGTTCTCCTCTGAAAGATATTCTTCTTCAGAAAGACTGTTTTGTGTAAGGACCTCCTTAAAGCTTTCCACATCTAAAAAGATGAGATGCATGTTCACGATGCTCTCTCCGTCCTGAGGGTTCAGAATGGGTTCATAGTAGCTCTGATCCACAAGCTCCCTATATCTTTCATCCACCGCATCAGACGGAACGATGAGCGGACTGTAATAGTTGCTGTATTCATAGGAGGAAGCATTCACTCCCTCTGCTGAAGTCAATAAGGCTTTCACCTCATCCGCGTTCATGCCTTGGTCCGGTGTAAGGTAGTAGGAGATTTCGTGCTTCATCTCTTCAAATACCTGACTGGTTCCTTTTTTCAGATAGGATGTGAAGCTGGACGCCGAGATGAACAGCACCACACTCATGAAGAGAGAAACCACGGTCGCCCTATATTTTCTCTTGTTTCGCTTGAAGTTCTTCGAAGCCAGCATGCCGTCGAAACCAAAAAGCTTATAGGTAAGCCAGCTGGTCTTCACTTTTCCAGGTCTGATCCTGATATCATCTGTGAGCCTGATAGAATCAATAGCAGATACCTTGGCTGCTTTTCTCGCCGGAATATAGGCTGATATGAGCACTGTAACCAGCCCTAAGGCTGCCGCGATGAGAAGTGCTCCAGGCGATACCCTCATGATCAGCTCGGATTTCGTTCCGCCATCCCACAAAGAGTTCAGAATGTCTTTTGCAAAGATAAAGGTAAGACCGATTCCTGTGATCCCTAGAAGAATACCCAAGGGAATCCCGACGCCGCTTAAAACAAGTGCTTCAAAGAGCACACTGCTCATGATCTGCTTCTTTGTTGCCCCCACCGATTTCAGAAGACCGAACTGTTTCGTCCGCTCGCTGATGGAAATGGAAAACGCATTATAGATCAGAGAAATGGATCCGAACATGATGATGCCCGACAGAACCGCCACCATGCTGTACAGCACTGCGTTCATGGTATTCTCGTTTGAATTTCCTGAAAACCGCAGAAGATCGCTGTTTTCGGTGGTTCTATGATCTGGAAAACCTTCAAGAAAATCGTAGGTGTCCTTCATGGGGTCTACTCTTACATAGGCATCAAAACTGTCCGGCCCTG
>DATIRH010000247.1:0-3462 GCA_035469845.1 Proteiniclasticum sp.
ATCAATGGGCAGACAATCAAACATAAAGAGTATGGAGGATAAAATGGAGAATAGCAAATCATCATTTTTAGTTGTAGTAGATGACAAGTTCAATATCAATATGACCTTCTGGTATGAGCCAGCTTATCTCATCTCTCCATACCAGAAATCACTGAAAGATCTTATAGATGAACGCGACTGGAAAAAACTGGAAAAGAGAATCAGCCAGGCATTTATGAATGAAGAGATCCTTTCTTGTGAAGAGAGCTTCAGACTGTCAACCGGGGAGTCTGAGGTTTCTCTATGTATGCTCAAAATGCATGACCAGGTTCTGGTCCATGGAGTAGACGGATCACTTCTTTGTGGAGGGCCCTCCTGCGAAGTGATCAGGCATCATATCCATAAGTTCATGAATGTGATAAAAGATTCTGAGTCCGCAGTTTTTCTCACCTCGGACAATGATCGGATGGTGAGAGAACAGTTTGAGGAAATCCAGAGACTGAACAGCAATCATCTGAATATGCAGAGGCAGATACAGAAAGCCAATATCACGATGAATCAGCTGAACGTCGATCTCACCAACAGACTGGTGAAGGATTCGCTTACTGGTCTTGTCAGCAGATATCAGTACCGGGAAGAAATAGAATTACTGATCTCAGAAAACCCATCACACTATGGCATCTTCGCATTCATTGATCTGGATGATTTCAAGAGCGTCAACGATACCTATGGTCATCGAGCAGGAGATGTTTTTCTGAAGGAATTTGCAGATCGGCTTGTAAAGCTGCCCTTTGAACATATGATCTGTATGCGAATCGCAGGAGACGAATTTGGTGTCTACATCCATGGATATGATGCGGTCACATTTGAGGAGATTGGGATGATCTGGAAACAGATGAAAGACACTGTCCTTCATAAACCCATCAAAATCAGCGGGACGGAACTGCCTGTATCTTTTTCCGTCGGCATGTCTGTCTATAACAAAGACACAACTGAAATCTATGATCTTATCGAACACGCTGATTTCGCCATGTATGAGGCGAAGAACTCAGGCAAGAACGGCTTCAGTTTCTTTAACGCTGAACATTATAAAGACAAAAAGACCTTCAGACTTTAAAGACTGAATCTGAAGAAACAGAAAATGAAGAAACTGACATTATGAGGTAGAAGAGATGACAGATATGAGTTCAGTCCAATCACAGAAATTCAGCAGAATGCTTACTATGGCGGCCTTTACACTGGCATTATCCTCAGTCAGCATATTTCTTTTCAGAGGTCCTCTAAGCATATTATCTGCTTTTCTGATTCCAGCAATCATTGTTCTTTTTTCGAGAGGGTATGGTAGAACCTACTATATCCTGGTCTTCATGGGACTTCTGGTGACAAGTGCGCTGCTTTTTCAGACCCAGCAGATCTTCACATCAGGCTATGCGTTTCTGGCAGTAGGGCTTAGACTGTTTCTCGTAGATCGTGATATGAATCTGAAACTGGGGATATCAAAAACACTTCTTTATCTGTGTTCTGTGATCCTGATATTATTTTCTGGACTATGGCTCACGGAAAAGCTGTTTCTGATACCGCTTCACACCATGATGCTTAAAATATCTGGTGGGCAGATCCATGTGTATCTAGGCATCCTTCTCATTGAATCCGTTCTGGTGACTTCGTGTCATATTCTAGTGCTGAATGGATTTCTTGAAAAACTGAAAATCAGATCGTTTTAAGTCGGAATCTTCATGAGGAGGTTCCGGCTTTTTCTTTTACAAAAAAGTACAAATTGAAAACGAACTAACAGAATCTTAAAACTCCAGAAGACGGAATCATGGTATCATTAATATAGTTACGATAGACGGTCGGATAGAGGACCAAGACAGTCAGAATACATGTGAAACCAGGAACATAGTGAAGGAGGAAATATGGATAAGATAAGTGATCTGATCACGGAATATCAGCTGCAACTAAAAAAAGGTACAATCCAGAAAGCCTATAGGGAGATTCTAGGATTTATATCAGGCCTTAAGACTCATCTGAAAAGAACATATCCATCGTTTCACTTCAGCGGTCTGTATCAGGGTTACATGGATATGACCTACTTTTCATTCACACCAGAGGAACTGAAAGAAAAGGGTCTTAAAATCGCGCTGGTATATCTTCATGAAGAAAATAGATTCGAAGTATGGCTCAGCGCTGTGAACCGAGGTGTTGCTGAAGAATATATCGAGCAGCTGAAAGACAAGGATACTATGGGCTATAGGATTGTAGAGGCGTCTCCGGGTGTCGATTATATAATCTTGAGGATCCTCACAGAAAGACCGGACTTCGATGATCCGAAGAAACTCATAGAAGAAATTGAACTTAAAAGTCTCTCCTTTATCAGGGATATGACGGAACTTCTTAAGCAGCTATAATTAATGGCAAAACAAAAAAATATCCCAATAAGTATTCTGGAGGAAATATATGAGTGAAAAAGATAATATGCTCCCACGGGCAGTAAGTAAGAAGACATTTCTAAAAGATGTACTGATCTGTTCCCTTGGAGCCTATGGGGGACCTGAAGCACATTATGGTGTTTTTACAGACCAGATGGTTGTGAAAAAGAAATATATAACGGAAGAGGATCTTATAGAACTCATTGCCCTTACGGGGATTCTTCCAGGACCCAGCAGCACCCAGACCATTGTGGCCATCGGTTATAAAATGGGTGGACCTTGGCTTGCTTTTCTCACCATGCTGGTATGGGCGCTGCCAGTGCTTATTGTCATGACGATTCTTTCCTTTCTCAGCCAGATTCTGGCAGGATGGAATCTGTCTCAGGACGGATTCAGATATATCGGTCCTATGGCAGTAGCCTTCATAGTCATGGCTGCTTATCGAATCGGACGTAAAGTGGTGCATGATCAGCTGACATTTGTGCTGCTGCTTTTTGGTGCGATCACCACCTATCTTATAAGAGCCCCTTGGATTTATCCGCTGGTCCTCATAGCAGGTGGAATCGTCAGCGTTCTTGCAACAAAGGAAAAAGATCTGTGGAACAGAGTGAAACTGGATCCACCTTGGAAGTTTCTCATTGCCTTTGGTTTTTTTGCAGTCGGCAGTCTCGTCCTGACCCTTACCATTGATAATCGGATTATCCATATTTTTGAGAGTTTTTATCGTTATGGATATCTTGTCATAGGAGGAGGACAGGTAGTGGTTCCTATGATGTATGGAGAACTTGTGGAAATTAACCAGTATATGACAAGCCAGGAATTTCTGACCGGGTTTGGACTTGTACAAGGGCTACCTGGGCCAATGTTCAGTTTCAGCGCATATGCGGGTGGCTTGGCAGCCAGAGGATCAGGAACCCTGACACAGGTGTTGGGAGCAGTAGCCGGAGGGATAGGGATTTTCCTGCCAGGACTTCTTCTGATCTATTTCATCTTCCCGGTATGGGAAAAACTGAAGAAGATCAAAGGGATAAAAGCATCGCTGAAAGGAATCACA